>JASHTD010000589.1 GCA_030040725.1 Candidatus Sulfotelmatobacter sp.
CCCTGTAGCTTTTCCGAGCCCAGCATGCTGTTGAACGCCGCCATTAGCGTGGGCAACTCGATGGGTAACTTCACGTTGTGCAGCAGCCAACGCAAATTCTTCAGCGCGTACGGGACGCTCTGTAGGAAATGAGCTTTGCGCTCGTAGAATCCGCGGAACCCATAAGCCCCCAGCGCCTGCAGAATTCGCACATAAACGTACGCGTAGTAATACTTGAGAAATTCCTCGCGATCGACCTTCGCGAATTTGTCGACATGCTCGATATAAAGATCAAGCAATTCCTGCCGGAGTTGCGGCGGCAAATCCGCCTTGGCATCGTAGAGCAGGGAAGCGATGTCATACTGCAGCGCGCCCTTGCGCCCGCCCTGATAATCCAGGAAAAACGGCTCACCCCCGCGCAACATGATGTTGCGCGATTGAAAATCGCGATAAAGAAAATATTGCGAGTCGGCCCTGAGCAGAAAATTTGTCAACCGGTCGAAATCATCTTCCAGCGCTTGCTCGCTGAAGGGAATGCCTGCGAGCCGCAGAAAATAATATTTGAAATAATTCAAATCCCAGTTGATCGATTGCCGGTCGAAGCTGCCACGCGGATAACACATCGAGTAATCCAGATCGCGTCCGGCCTCGATCTGAAAACGCGGCAGGATCGCAACCACTTTGCGATACCCTTCCGCAACCTGCGGAGCAACGCTATCCCCGGTTCGATTCTTCGAGAGAAAATCAAACAATGTCACATCGCCGAAATCTTCCTCGAGGTAGGCGCCCTGATTCAGATCCTCCGCATAAATCTCGGGCACAGGAAGCCCGTGGCGCCGAAAATGACGGGAAAATTCCAAAAACGCGATGTTTTCCTCGCGCACGCCATACAGGATGCCAATTGCGCTGTGCTGCTCGTTCGAAAGCCGGATAATCTTCCGTCCCGACCCTCCTAATTCTGCTTGCAACTGCTTCACGCGAGTTGGTGGAATCCGGAAATGCTGCTGAAAAAGTTCTTCGAGAACGTTCATGACCGAGTGCCCGATTGAGTAGCCAGCCTTAAGATAGCATCGACCTTTGACAAGGATCGCGGCAAATTACCAATGGTTGCCGTTGCTTGATATTCGCTGCTTGCATACCTATTCTGAATTCAGCCTAAAAATGACCGACCGACTCTACTACCACGATTCCTTTCTGTACGAGTTTGACGCCGAGGTGCGCTCGGTCGTGGAAAGCCCGCGGCCGGCGATCATTTTGGACCGCACGGCGTTTTATCCCACCAGCGGCGGCCAGATTCACGATACCGGCCGGATTCTTCCTGCGCTTCACGGCAGCGGATCCTCCGGCGTTCAACCTGCGGCAATGCGGGTTATGGAAGTCGCCGATAGCGAAAACGGCGAGATTGTGCACTATCTCGAGGCTCCGGTCAAAGACCTGCATCAGGGAACGTGCGTGCGCGGCGAGATCGATGCCGATCGCCGGCGCGATCACATGCGGCAGCATTCGGCCCAACACGTGCTTTCTGCTGCCTTTGTGCGGCTCTTCAATATGCCGACCGTTTCCTTTCACATGGCAGAAGACTACTGCTCGATCGATCTCGACACGCCCTCGCTTGGTAAAGATCAGGTCGAGTCCGCCGAGCATCTGGCCAACGAAATCGTTATCGAGAATCGTCCGGTCGCTGTTCGCTTCGTCGCGCGCGATGAAGCTGCACAGCTTGGCTTGCGCAAACTGCCGCCGGCCGAATGTGACCAGCTTCGCCTGATCGATATCCGCGATTTCGACTTGACTGCCTGTGGCGGCACGCACGTCAGCGAAACCGGGCAGATCGGCGCGATTCTGTTGCGCAAAACGGAAAAGGTTCGGCAGGGATACCGAGTGGAGTTTGTCGCGGGCCTTCGTGCCGTTTCGGCTGCCCGGCGCGACTTTTCCACGCTCACCGAAGCCGCCGCGTTATTTTCAGCGGGGCTCGGCGACGTTCCCCTGCAGGTTAGAAAATCGCTAGAAGAAGTCCGTTCTCTTCACAAGCAGGCCCAGCAATGGCAGGAGGAGTTGGCCGCTGCTCAGGCTGCGCTTTTGTTTGCGGAAGCAACCGAAAGCTGCGGCCGGAAGCTGATTGTCCGTACATTGTCAGATCGCGATCTCAATTTCCTCAAGCTGCTCGCTCAGAAGGTGACCCGGCAGGCGTCACCGGTAGTCGCTTTGCTGGCGACGACCTCCGCTCAACCGGCGCTCGTCTTTGCGCAAACCGCCGGGCAGCCACACGATATGGCGGCTTTGCTGAAGGAAGCCGTCGCCAAACTCGGCGGTCGCGGCGGTGGAAGCAAGGATCTCGCTCAGGGCGGCGTCGCCAGCCCCGACGGCATTCCAGACGCTCTCGCCGCCGCCGCAGAGAAGATCGGGAACGAATCGCGTTAGTATTCGTGTTTCAGAGTTCGAATCTAGTGCTCGTAGCCGCCGCCTTCCAGACTCACCTTGCCGCGAAACATACGATACACAATCACAAAATAGGTGAGCGCGCACAGCATGCCGAAACTCCACCAGATCAGCCCCACGTGCAGGGTGTGCGGACCGGAGAGCGCTTTATCGATCGTGATGTCGTAGCTCGCGTCCGTAGTCGAAGGCAGAAGGCGGGGATATAGCGCGATTGCCGCTCCCACCAACATTACGGCGAGATACACGCAGGAGGATGTGAACGCTTTCCGATCGGCATCGGTGCGCGAGAAAAACGACATTCCCAGCAGCGACAGGAACACCACCAGAGGCACAGCGAACGTGAGCGGATAACTTCGATAGTTCGCCAGCGTATCCGGGCGCGCAATCACTGAAGCCGGCAGGCTGAGAACCGTCAGCAACAGAACGGCCAGCCACAACCGGCGCGCGAGCGTGCGGGCACGTTGTTGCAGCTCGCCCTCCGTCTTGACGGTCAGATACAGGGCGCCGTGCAAAGCGAGCGCGGCCAGCGCTACCACCCCGCCAATCACCGTGTACCAATCCAGAATGCCCGGATGAGGGCCAACCCTCCAATCGGTCCACAGCGGCAGGAAAAAATAGCCGTCGGCTTGCAGCGGAACGCCGCGAATCACGTTCGCGAGTGCCGCCCCATAGAACACGGCGAGCAGGGCGCTCGAAATAAAAAACACCCCGTCGAAGAAGCTTCGCCAGACGCCCGATTCAACCTTCATCCTGAGTTCCACCGCCGCGCCGCGCATGATCAGGAGCCACAAGACAATCATCAGTGCCAGATAGAATCCGCTGAAAGCCGAAGCGTAGAGCAAAGGAAACGCAAAATACAGCGTGCCTCCTCCGGCCAGCAGCCACACTTCATTTCCATCCCATACCGGACCGATGCTGCGCAGCATCAACTGTTTCTCCCGCTCGCTCCGTGGCAGAAACACGTGCAGAATGCCCACCCCAAGATCGAAGCCATCCAGCACCACATACCCGACCAGCATGATGGCCACCAGCCAGAACCATATGAATCCCATGTTCACTCCTTAACCCGTGACAGCTGCATTGGTGGAAATCGACGGCATCTCGCCAGCGGCTGGCCCATGGTCGATAATCCGGTAGACCAGCACGACAAAAAGAATTGACAGCACGGTGTACATTCCCATGAATCCGAGCAGCGTAAACAACGTATTGCCCGCCGAAACGTACTTCGAATAGCCCTCAGGCACGCGGATCAGTCCATAGACAATCCACGGCTGCCGCCCGATCTCGGCGGTCAACCAGCCTGCCGTGTTCGCAATGTACGGAAAAGGAAAGCTCAGCAGCAGTGCCCAGAGCGCCCAGTGCGTACCGAAAAGTTTTCCGCGCCACAAAAGAAACGCGGCAGTCGCCATGATCAAGGCGAAATACGTCCCCAGCCCGGCCATGATGTGATAGGCATAAAAAAGCAGCGGCATCGGCGAGGGCCATTGATCGCGGGGAATTTTGTCCAGGCCAGTTACTTCCGCTTTCACCGTACCGTAAATCAGAAAGCTCAACACATCGTTCACCGCAATCGGATTGTCGATGTGTTGCGTTATTTCGTCGGGCTGTCCGATCAAAACAATGGGAGCGCCGGTCTGGGAATTGAACAAACCCTCCATCGCGGCCACCGCGGCTGGCTGGTGCTTTGCCATGTATCTTCCCTGGAAATCTCCAGTGGGAAAGATCTGCGCGACACAGGAAATCACGCCAGCAATCACTCCCACTTTCAAAAATATTCTTCCGTACTCGTTGAAACGATCTTCCAGCAGATAGAGCGCACCCACGGAGCACATCACGAACGAACCTGTAATCACCGCGCCGGACATGTTGTGCGCATACTCAAGCAGCGCCCAGGGATTGGTCAGAAGGCCCCAGAAACTGCTGACTCCGTAACCTCCATTCGGTAGAACTCGGTAGGCCACAGGATGCTGCATCCAGGCATTGGTCACAATGATGAAGAATCCCGAAATCCAGGAGCCGACGAATACCAGGAAGGCTGCTGCCCAGTGTCCCCACGCTGACAAGCGCTTCTCACCGAATAAGAAAAGCCCGAGAAACGCCGACTCCAGGAAAAAAGAAAAAACTCCCTCCATGGCCAGCGGCTGGCCAATCACGCCTCCGGTTACTCGGGCAAACTGCGACCAGTTAGTACCGAACTGAAACTCCATAGGGATGCCAGTGACCACTCCCAGCAGAAAATTCACCGCAAAAATCTTCGCCCAGAAGCGCGCGGCCTGGTTGTACCGTTCATCCTTGTGGCGAATGGCAATGGTTTTCAGCGCCACGATGAGCAATGCCAGTCCCATCGTGAGTTGCGGGAAAAGGTAATGGAATGTGACCGTGAAAGCGAAGTGAATTCGATGCAGAAGCAGTGCGTCCATAAGACTTCCTGTTCATTAAAGTTGTGCAAAGACCAGGGAATGCGATTATGCGCTCTTGAGCTCCAGAGTCGCGGTGGTCGATTCTGAATCCCCGTGCATGTGAAAGCTAAAACCGAGCCGGTTGAAAACCCTTTCCATGGCGACGTTGTCTCGCAAAATCTCGGCGTAGAGCCGCGTCAGTTTTTCATCGCGCGCGATCTGAATATTCCTGCGGAGCAGTTCCGTACCTAGCCCCTGGTTCTGATATTGATCGGCAACCAGTACCGCAACCTCGCCGTCGCTGTTGGTGCGCGACTTGTTGAGCCGGCCGACAGCAAGAATCCGATTTTTGCCGGTCGCCGGGTCCTTATATTCCCCCACCAGCACCATCTCGCGGTCATATCCACCCAGGCAGATGCGAACCAGCCGGTCGTGTTCTACGCGCCGGCGCAGGCTCAGCGTGGCGAAATAGCGCAAGAATACGGTCCGGTCGGAAAGGATTCCATGAAACTCAACCATCAGCGGTTCGTCTTCCGGGCGAATGGGGCGAATGGTGATTTCAGTTCCATCTTTC
>JASHTD010000590.1 GCA_030040725.1 Candidatus Sulfotelmatobacter sp.
CATTGCCGGTGATCGATTCAATGTCGACTAGTTGCCGCGTCAGGGCGATGGCATCCATGGCAGAGAGCATATCAAAGGGTCCCGCGGAAAATTGGCCTGACAATTTGCCATCGCAATCGTCAAACCAAATCGATGGGACCGCCTTGCGCCGGCGTGGAATCAACTTCGAAAAATCACTTCCGTTTGAAAACAGTACAGGCAAACAAGATAGACTCTTTCTCGATGGCCATAATTAAGTCGAAGATCAAGTCGAACGTAATCCAATTGAATCCAACCAGGTTTTTGACCGATGGAGTTCAACGCATGGTGCTTGCGGTGGTGCTGTGCTTATTCATGACCTTCGCAGCCGCGGGGCCAGCGCAGAATAGCTCAACTCAGGGCGCGGCCGGGGCCTCTCAAAATCAGCCGCAAAGCCAGCCAGGCAATCCAGCTGCGCAGGCGCCTTCCAAAACATCACCCGCGGCGGAAGAAAAAGACGAAGTCAAAATCACTCCACAAGAAGCGCAAGAGCTGTTTCATTCCGTTGACGAGATTCTGTTGTTTGACAGCAAAGCCTCTGGGTTGCCGGTGAAAAAAGAGGTCAAGAAGCGCCTCACCAGCCGCGATGAGGTGGTTGCTTACCTTACTAAGCACATGAAGGACGAAGATGTGAAGCGTCTGCAACGGTCTGAACTGGTGCTGAAAAAATTTGGCTTGCTGCCCCGCGACTTCGATCTGGAAAAGCTGATGGTTTCCCTTTTGCGCGAGCAGATCGCCGGATACTATGACCCGAAGACCAAGACTGTGAATCTGCTGGACTGGGTGCCCCTCGATCAGCAAGAGCCGGTGATGGCACACGAGTTAACCCACGCGCTGCAGGATCAGACCATCAATCTCAACCGGTGGATGAAAAAAGGTGATAAGGATCTAGGCGAGATCAGGAAGGATCCCACTCCGCAGGATATCGAAGACGATGAAATCGACGATTCGCGAGAAGCCGTGGTCGAAGGCCAGGCAGAAGCCATGATGCTCGAATACGAACTGGCGCCGGTCGGTAAATCAATTGTGGATTCGCCGGAGCTGGTGGAAACCATGGAAGCGCAAATGTCCGACGGCACCGACGATTCAACGGTGTTCAAAGACGCTCCGATTTTTCTCCGCGAGTCGCTCACGTTTCCCTACAGCTACGGGCTGAATTTCATCGTCAAGCTGATGCAAAAGGGCGGCAAGGAGCAAGCGTTTGCGCGAGTGCTGGCGAACCCTCCGCATAGTACGCGGCAGATCATGCAGCCCGAAACCTATCTCTCCGGGGAAAACATCCCTCCCATGCCGGTCGCTGGTTTCAAGCATGATTTCAAGGATTACACGAAGTTCGATATCGGTGCCATGGGCGAGTTCGATGTCCAGGTGCTGATCGAGCAATATGCCGGCAAGAAACTGGCTGACGAGTTTGCTCCCGAATGGCGCGGCGGCTACTACTATGCCGCGAAACCGAAGAACGATCCCGCCGCTCCGCTGGGTTTGTTCTATGCATCGCGATGGTCGAATGCGGAAAAAGCGTCGGAATTTGCCGGGATCTATGCGCGGTCCTTGCCGACGCGCTACAAACAAGTCGAGGCACTAACTTCGTCCGAGCCATCGCCGGCACAGCCGTCCCCAGCCAGCCCGGAGCTTCTGCATGGCCGACATGAATGGAAGACCGAGGAAGGCGCAGTCGTGATTGAACAAAAGGGCGACACCGTTCTCGTCAGCGAAAGCCTGGATCCCGGGACAACCCACACCCTGGAGCGCGAGGTGTTCGGGAATTAATCGCTTGTCGTGCGGTTCAGGCGGCCGGTTTCGTCCACTTCTCCATTCTGTATAATCAACCGTTTGACTTCGCATGCCTTTCGGAGGGTAATTGCCACAGGCAGAGATTGGAATCATCGGCGGCAGCGGCTTATATGCCATGCCCGGGCTGAGCAAAATCAAAGAGGTGCGCCTCAGAACCCCATTTGGCGCGCCTTCCGATGCTTATATTTGCGGCGTGCTGGAAGGCCGCAAAGTTGCTTTTCTGGCCCGTCACGGACGTGGGCACCGCATTTCCCCGAGCGAGCTTAATTTTCGCGCCAACATTCACGGCTTTAAGCAACTTGGAGTGGAGCGCATCGTTTCGGTCTCGGCCGTCGGCTCGCTTAAGGAAGAACACAAGCCGCTCGAGTTCGTCATCCCCGACCAGTTTTTCGATCGCACCCGACATCGTGTCGACACATTTTTTGGAGGTGGAGTGGTCGCGCACGTCGCATTTGCCGATCCTGTCTGTGGCGAGCTCACTGCGATCGTAGAGAATGCGTGCAAGCGGGTTGGTGTCACAGGCAAACGCGGCGGCACCTACATTTGTATGGAGGGCCCGCAATTTTCCACCAAAGCCGAATCGAACGTTTATCGTGGCATGGGTATGGATGTGATCGGCATGACCAACCTGCAGGAGGCAAAACTGGCTCGCGAAGCCGAGATCTGTTACGTCACCGTCGCCATGGTCACCGACTACGATTGCTGGCATCCGCATCATGATTCGGTGACCGTCGATCAGATCGTCGCGGTGCTCTTGAAGAATGCGGAGAACGCGTGCAAGGTTGTGCGCGAGACGATTGCAGAAATGCCCCGTGGGCTCAACTGCAAATGCGGTTCGGCGCTGGCCCACGCGATGCTAACCGATCGAAAGAAAATCCCCGTGGCTGCAAAAAAAAGGCTGAAACTGATCATCGGCAAGTACCTGAAATCAGCCTGAGAACAATCCAAAGACTGAGGAGAGATTGGAAATCGCATGAGCATTGTTGTGGTGGGTTCGGTGGCGTTCGATGATGTGACGTCTCCTTCGGGCAGCGTGAAGGGCATCCTGGGCGGTGCGGCGACTTATTTTGCGCTTGCCGCGAGCTATTTCACTCAAGTGCGCGTTGTAGCTGTGGTCGGCGAGGATTTCGGACCCGAGCACGAAAATGTGCTCAAAAAGCGCGGCATCGATACGCGCGGTATCGAGCGTGCCTCAGGCAAAACGTTTCGCTGGGGAGGCACTTACTCTGACAATCTCAATGAGGCCAAGACCAACTTTACCGACCTGAATGTCTTCGAAAAATTTCAGCCGCGAGTTCCGAAAGAATACGAAGACAGCGAATATCTTTTCCTGGCCA
Source organism: Candidatus Sulfotelmatobacter sp. (assembly GCA_030040725.1). Classification (GTDB taxonomy): domain Bacteria; phylum Acidobacteriota; class Terriglobia; order Terriglobales; family Acidobacteriaceae; genus Sulfotelmatobacter. The sequence goes on from JASHTD010000590.1 coordinate 3,150, forward strand.
ACATCCAGCCCACTCTGCAAGCTGATGTGCGCAGGCACATGAATGGCGTCCGCCTCACCGGCTGCGACACCATGAATTACTGGATCAACGGCGCTCGCGCCGAACTCGCCGACACTCTGAAATTGGTCGACGTTCTGCTGATCAACGACACCGAAACTAAAATGCTGGCCAAAGAAAGCAACCTTCCGCGCGCTGCCCAGAAGGTTCTGGCGATGGGGCCGCAGGCGCTGGTGATCAAACATGGGGAATACGGCGCGACTATTTTCTTTCGCGAAGGCGCATTCGGCATCGGGCGTCATCCTTTCCGCGCTCCCACCTTGCCGCTCGACGAAGTAAAAGATCCCACCGGCGCAGGAGATTCGTTTGCCGGAGGATTCATGGGCTATGTCGCCTCGCAGCAGGATTTGAATCGCGAAGTGCTCAAGCGCGCTCTCTTCTATGGTGGAGTCATGGGATCTTTCGCCGTGGAAAGTTTTGGAACTGAACGATTGCAATCGCTGACCCGCGAAGAAATCGACGCTCGCTTCCAGATTTTCAGGGAACTGACCCACCTCGAATGAAGCCTCAGAGAATGAACCAGAAAAGCCAGCCGCAAGCATATTCCGAAATTGAGGCCGTGCGGTTGGTTTGGCTGGCCGCGTTCGTCTCGGTTTTTTCGTTTCTCTACTACCAGCGCCACGGCGATATCCTGCTCTACGGTGATGCCGTTGCTCACATCAACATCGCCCGCCGGGCGTTTGACTCGCAAACTCCGGGCCTGCTGCAGTTGGGAACTGTCTGGCTCCCGCTGCCGCACCTGCTGATGCTGCCCTTCATCATCCCCATGCGGCTCTGGCAGAGCGGCACCGGTGGGTCGATCCCATCGATGGCTGCCTATATTCTCAGCGTGCTGGGAATCTTCCGCTTTGTGCGTGCTGTGCTGGTTGGAAACAGAGAGAACGGTACGTCGCCAAAGGTCATGGCCTGGGCCGCGGCCATTCTGTATGCCGCGAATCCCAACCTGATTTATATGCAGGCAACGGCGATGGGCGAAGCGCTCTATCTCGCTTTCTTCATCTGGGCACTTGTGTATTTTGCAGAGTTTGCGCGCGCCGCAAATGCCGAGAATACGAGTGCCGAGAACACGAGTACCGAGAAAAAGACCAGTTCGCTCACGAAATCCAGTCTGTGCATCGCCGCTGCCTCTCTGACGCGGTACGACGGCTGGTTTCTTGCCGCCGTGTTGATCGTCGTGGCGCTGGCATTGTTTTTTCGAGAGTACAGATTCAGCGGGCAGTCATCGCAGTCGGCGGAGTTCTCGCGATCGGCACTGATCAAGCTCATTCTCATTGCCTCCGCCGCCCCGCTCTTATGGCTTGCCTACAATGCCGCCGTTTACCGCAATCCTCTTGAATTCGCAAACGGGCCATATTCGGCGAAAGCCATCGAGCAAAAAACTGCTACCGTGAATCCAGCGAAGGGAAATCTCTACGCGGCCGGTTCGTATTTTCTGAAAGC
>JASHTD010000591.1 GCA_030040725.1 Candidatus Sulfotelmatobacter sp.
GGCGTTCCGGAGTCCGCGCTGGTGAAGGTCAACTGATTCGTCAGATAGTATGTTCCACCGCCGTTGCCCCGGACCATGACTACGATGGAGTTAGCTTGGTTCGGCAATATTGCCTGCACGGCCTGCTGCGCCTTGGCGATGGTGGCGAACGGCGCCTTAAACGTTCCCGGATTCGAGTCGCTGCCGCTGGGTGAAACAAAGAAGTTTGCGCTGGGCGTTGGCGTGATGGTGACCTTCGTCGACGCTGTCTTGGTTGTATCGGTGACCGAAGTCGCTGTTACCGTTACGCTGCTCCCACTTGGAACAGAGCTGGGTGCGGTGTACTGGGTCTTCTGGCCGCTGCTCGTACTCGTTGGCGAGAATGAACCGCAGCTTCCCGAAGGAGAGCAGCTCCAGGTCACACCGCCATTCGCCGAATCATTGGTGACTTGTGCACCAACCTCCGTCACCGCGGTCACGCCCATCGTGCCCGGAGGAGCCGGCTGCAGCGCTACGGAAATCGACGCTGATGGTGTATTGGGCGTGGAACTCTTCGTACCACCCGCACAGCCCGCGAGTATCAGCAAAGACAGCGTCACCAGCAATAAACATGATTTCTGGAAAAAAGCGCCTGTGCGATTGGGAATCACAAGCTTCTCCTACGTCGAGGATTTCGTGAGTGATTAACTAGATTAACACCGGAACGTGGTAAAGGTTGCGCGCCCGGCACACCTGAAAGGACACCATCAAAGGTACTTGATAACGCTAGTAGTACATGACCCCAACAGCAAAGTGGCAGGCCCGTGCGTTTGCAGTTCAGCACTCCCGGAAAAACAAAACAGGCCAGGATTTGGAATCCTGGCCTGCAAGATTTTACACTGCCGCGACCTAGTTGACGTCTTGGGTGAGCGTGCCGGAGCTGATCGCATAATCGGTACTGCCCTGGAACGATGCGGAAAGCTTGTACGCGCCCTTATTCATGAACGTATGATTCAATGTGGCAACGCCGTTGACCAGCGCCACCGTTCCAATCGTTGTGGTGCCATTCATGAACACAACGTTGCCCGTCGCTGTTCCAACCGCTGCACTAACCGTTGCCGTCAGTGTCACTGATTGGCCCGGTGTCGAGGGGTTTGGAGAAGAAGTCAGCGCCGTGCTGGTCGCCTCGGCACTCACGACTTGGCTGTAAATCGCAGATTTACTCTGGGCGTGATCTGTATCCGTATTGTAGATAGCCTCGATCTTATCCGTGCCGGCGGCGAGTTGAGTTGCGGTCGTGGTATAGGTTGCCACGCCTGAAGCCGACAACGTACCGGATCCCAACACCGTGCTAGGAGCCTGTTCGAAGGTCACAGTGCCGGTGGGTGTACCAGCGCCTGCAGTCGAGGTCACGGTTGCAGTGAATGTTACGGGCTGCCCGTAACTCGAGGGATCGGGCGAAGAAGAATTGATGATCGTAGTCGTCGGAGCTTTATTCACTGAAAAGGTCACGGTGCCAGAACTTACGGCAAAAGCTCCGGTGCCGTTGTAGGAAACGTTGTAGGTGTGAGAACCGACTGATAGGCCAGTCACCTGAGTGGTCGCCTTCTTACTTGACAGCGTGCCGACCGCCACAAGGTTGTACCCATTCGACTGGAAGAAGTTCACGCTGCCGGTTGGAGCCCCGGCGGCCGAACTGACGTTCGCCGTCAGCGTTACGGTCTGACCATACACTGGGTTAGGGGTAGCGGCAAGAGTTGTCGTGGTCGCCGACTGCCCAGCTAGCAAGCCGTAGACATCCAGTTCAAACAGCGTCCCCAAATAGACTTTGCCGTTGGCGATCATCGGCGTCACAAACTTAGTGGCCGATCCCGCCTGATCGCGGGTACCGGCCTGCGAACTGTTGTAGAACATGTTTCCGACGTTAGTAGCATCGTAGGCATACAGGATCGCAGGCTTAATGTTCGCGATCGCGCTCAAAATATCCTGTCGCTCCTGGGCCCATAGGATGCCATCGCTCGTGCCGTTTGAAGAAACTGATGGCGTTCCGCCGATCACGTAGACATTTTCGGATTCCGCCGTAGGGGAAGTGGAAAGCACGCCGTTGGTCAACGACCATTGCTTCAAGGGTTCGCCTGTCCCTGCCTCCGAGACCAGACCGGCCGCATAGATCCAGCCGTTGCTGGGTCCTTGCCAGAAAGCAGGACTGCTGTGATATCCAAACACAGCTCCCTCGATCGTTTGAATGTCAAGATCGGGACCACTGGCGTTGTATCCGCCCAGATTGTCTTTGTCGACCAGATAAATGAGCGAATTGTATCCGCCATCATATGGATCGCAGGGAGTTCCGCCTTTGCCCGAAACCACGATCTCGTTCGGATACGGTCCCGGTTGTGGGGGCACCAGCACCGGGCCACCAGAACCCAAATCCATGTCGTTCAGGCGGCGGCAATTCTGATCCATGGGCGTGAAGTAATCGAGCACCGCAAGAGTGTTGGGATCGAACTTCGCAATCGTATCCCCCATATCCCTGCCACTGACGTCAAGGTCAAAGGTTCCATCGCCGGTTTCCATAAACACATCGGTGCCGTCCGACATGATTCCGCCACCACTGGCCCAGATTCCAGCCAGGTGACCGTTGGGACTCGAAGAAATAATCGCCAGTTGTTGAAGCGTGGTCGCGTCATAGGCCATCATCCAGCCGTGCACTGTGCCAGTCCACGCCATGTAGAGGATGTTGTTAAGAAGAAGCATTCCAGGCCGGGTCTGCGTTGCTCCCGGGGGAAATGCCAACGTTCCACTTGAATTTTGGACGGAGCCCTGAATCTCCGTTGGGCCGCCAAACTTCTCCGCCCCTGTAGTGATGTCGAGGGCATGCAAGTTCTGATAAACAACACCATTGTTCAAGGTCTGGGCGACAAGATAAATCGTCCCGCCTACTGGATCGATCACCGGAGTCGCTGTAATTCCAACGATTGGATACACATTGCAGCTGACGGCGATCATGGCGCACGGAACCGCGGTGCCCAAGCTCACCTGCCACAACGGCGTCGTCATTAATCCATCTGCGTCGAAGGCAAAGACGCTGTCATTTTCCGTCACGACGTACAAAACGTTGTGAGTTCCTTGTCCAGGAATTGAGACGCTGGGCACATACAGCGGCTCGGCAAAAACCGCGCCATCCAGAGGGTAAGCGAAGATTTTTCCGAAATTGCTCATATTGACGTTCTGGGGGGTCAGAATCGTCTCATTGGTATTCATGCCGGTACGGCCCAAATCATTGTGGTAGGTGGTTACACCGGTGAACTGCGCCCAGGCAGCAGGTATTGCGAAGCAGCTCAGGACTAGCAAAATAACGAAGATTCTCGACAAAAGCGCCCAGGAACGGCGCCGTGAAGCACACCAAGACATAAATCCCCCCATAAGCTGCTTCGCTTATATTTGACTGGCGGCCCTTTGGCAAGAGGACTAACTTCCCTATGGCAGAATATATCGGGTGACGCCCATAGCAATCAGCGATTTGGAGCGACACATCGAGGAGCCACATGCCCGTTATCTGACTGTTCGCTTTTTCTTCGTAGAGCCGAAATTCTCCCAACTTTGCGCCTCTTGCTGCCCATCTGCTGCTCCACTATGCTCCATCACAGCGAAATTTCTCCCCCCAAGACTCTAGAAACGAAAACGCACAAGAGAATCCGGCTTACTGCGGTGGCTCGACCAATTTGGAGGACGTGCGCGTGAACCATCTCAAGATCGCTTGCTCTAATCGGAAAAGTTTTTCAGCCGCGGCCATAGCCCTCGCCCTGTTCACTCTTTCCGCGAGCGGGGCTTTCGCCGGAAACCCTCCTGACGGAAACCAGCCGAAAGGAAATCCGCAGGGCACGATCAACGTGATTCAGCATGTGGTTTTCATCGTCAAGGAGAACCGCAGCTTTGACAATATGTTCGGCGCTTTCCTGGGCGTCAACGGCACCAGTCAGGCCACGCTATCCTACGGGGCCGTCATACCCATGGGCCCACACCCGGACGTGATGGATCGCGACATCGATCATCTCTGGGCCAGCGCGCACACTGGGGTTGACGGCGGCAAGATGGACCGATTCGATCTGATCCCGGAAAATAACGAGAACGACGATTATCTGGGCGAAACCCAGATGACCAGCCAAAACATTCCGAACTACTGGCAATACGCGGGCTACTATGTGATTGCCGACAACATGTTCTCTTCGCTCTCTGGCCCAAGTTTTCCCAACCACCTCTACACGATCGCAGCGCAATCCGATGGTGTATACAATCTGCCGAGCCGCGCGCCTGGAACCCAGAACTGGCAAGTCGACTGGGGATGCGACGCTCCTAGTTATGAAACCGTGCCCGTCATGAGCAGCACCGGCGTGGTCACCCAACAATTTCCTTGCTTCGATTTCACCACGCTGGGCGATGAAATGATCAACGCCGGCGTGAGCTGGCTCTACTACGCGCCCACGTACAACACGCTGGGTTACAGCTTCAACACTTTCGATGCCATCAATCACTTCCGCAATTCTTCTTTGTGGACGGAATACGATGTACCGAACACTCAGTTCGAAACCGACATAACAAACGGAACCTTACCCTCGGTGAGCTGGGTAATTCCGGGCGGAGTGGAGAGCGAGCACCCACCCAACAGCGAGTGCGCCGGCGAAAACTGGACGGTGCAGCAAGTCAACGCGATCCTGCAATCGCCTACCTACAAAGACAACACGGCGATTTTTATCGTATGGGATGACTTTGGCGGCTTCTACGATCACGTACCGCCGCCGACCGTTGATACATTCGGCCTGGGGCCGCGAGTTCCAATGCTGATCATTTCGCCGTATGCGAAGCTGGGAGCCAATGGCCAGCCCGGTTACATTTCGCATACCCAATACGAATTTTCCTCGGTTCTGAAATTTATCGAGGAAGATTTCGGCCTGTCGCCTCTCACCCAGCGCGACGCGGATGCCAACGACACCACGGACAGCTTCGACTTCACGCAGTCGCCGCGCACCCCGCTGATTTTGCAGACAAGGACCTGCCCACTGGCTTCGCAATCCGTTGCCATTTTTGGGGCTGAGCCGCTCGGAAGCACGACTCCTACGCTGCCCGTCTATCTCACCAACGGCGGCACATCCACAGTCACGATAAAAAGCAAGGTATCGAGCAATCCCGATTTTGCCGTCGCCAGCAGCAATTGCGGAGGCTCAATCCCGGTCGGCCTGAAGTGTCAGCTCAATCTCACTTTCAAGCCTTCGATCATCGGTCCGGAAACCTCGACGCTGACTGTGACCGACACCTACACAGGAAGCCCACAAACGATTACGCTGCAGGGCACTGGATCGGCGCTCAGCTTTTCTCCGAGCCTGCTGAATGGCGGAGGTCTAACTTTCCAGGGCAACACTCAGGATGGGAAAACCGCCAGCATGAAGCTTTCGATCAAGAACATTAGTACGTCGGCCGTGAGCTTCACAGGGTTTACTGTAATCGGGCACTTCACGCAAACGAACACTTGCGGTTCGTCGCTCGCGACTGGCGCGACTTGCGTCGTTACCGTGGACTTTGCTCCGATAGATTCCGATTCCGGCTTCGTCTTTGGCAATCTGGTGATCAACGACAGTGACCCGAGCAGCCCGCAAACCGTCTGGCTGAAAGGCACTGCAACCATGGTTGCATTGTCGCCGAATTCCTTGGACTTCGGCACGGTTGCGGTGGGAACAACCAGCGCGGTCAAGCAGACCCAGCTGATCAATTACAGCAACGTACCGGTGGCAGTCGGGACGATTACGACCGCACCACCCTTTGCGATATCCCGAACCACCTGCACCTCTACGATTCCGGTAGGCGGCAAGTGTAACATCGGTGTTACGTTTACACCGACGCAGAGCGGGGCTGCCAACGGCAATATAACCATCACCGATAGTGACCAGCTCAGTCCACAGCTGCCGAAACTGAGCGGCACCGGAGACTAGACGGACCTTCACTCCCCCAAAAGCGGCCAGTGGTTTCCCCTGAAATTGCGAACAGGAGTGTCTCAGGCATAGCATGAACTTTTCTTGGCGATGGTTCAGAACCGCGGCGATTGCTGCCGGTACGATATTCCTCGCGACCTCGGCGCTTTGGTCGCAAACCGCTCAATACACCCAGCGGGGCGGCTCCAACCGCGAGGGCGTCTACGATAACGAAACATTTCTCACGCCCTCGAATGTGAACTCCACTCAATTTGGAAGTCTATTTTCTTATACAGTGGATGGAGCGGTTGCGGCACAGCCGCTTTATGTGCCGAACGTGAGTGTTCCGGGACTCGGTACGTTGAACGTTCTTTATGCCGTCACCCAGCATGACGGCGTCTACGCCTTCAATACCGCCAGCAGCTCAAATCAGCCCATCTGGTACGTAAGCCTGATTAATCCCGCGAACGGAGTAACTTCTGTTCCCATCTCCGCTCAGGGTTGCGCCATGGTTTCCGGTTACACGGAAATTGGCATCGAGAGCGCGCCGGTGATCGATCCCACAACTAACACAATGTATCTGGTGGCGAAGACACAGGAGGCCATCGAAGGCTCGAGTTCGTACAACTATGTGTTCCGGCTTCACGCGCTCGACATTACTACCGGAGCAGAAAAATTCGGCGGTCCAACGGTTATCACCGCTTCCGTTTTGAACAGCGGCACCGAAGTCACTCTCAACACCCAGAATGATCAACAGAGGCCGGCATTGCTGGAATCGAACGGATCAATCTTCATTGCGTTTGGTTCAAACGGATGCGACCGCAACGCTCACGGCTGGGTGCTGGCTTACGGCGCTTCTACGCTGCAGCAGGAGGCGGTGTTTAACACGTCGGCGGCAGCGGCCTGGGGATCGTCGCTCTGGATGGGCGGTATCGGGCTCGCGAGCGACACATCGGGCAACATTTATTTCGTCACCGCGAACGGAAATTACAACGTGTATCAGGGAGGCTCGGACTGGGGCGACACAGTAATAAAAATGAACCTGAACGGGTCCACTCTCGATGTGGTCGATTCTTTCACTCCTTTCAATCAGGCGACCATGGCGCAGGAGGATTTAGATCTCGGTTCTGGTGGCGCGGTTCTGCTTCCGCCGCAATCGACGGGACCGGAAAATTTGCTGGTCGCAGCAGGAAAAACCGGAACCATCTATTTACTGAATTGCGCTGATTTTGGCGGATACAACACAACCGATAAGGTCGTGCAGGAGCTGCCCGGCGCGGTTGCTGCTGTGTTTGGAGCTCCCGTTTACTGGAACAATGCCATTTACTTTGCGGCCAGAAACGACGAGATCAAAGCCTTCCCTTTCGTTAACGGTGTCATCACCACACCTCCAGTAGAAACGGCCAATCCTTATACCCTGAACGGCGTTCCCGCGATCTCGGCAAACGCCAATAACGACGGAATTTTGTGGCTGGTCCGGAATTTGAACTCGACCAGCAACGTTACGATGCTCTCCGCATTTAACGCGAGCACACTGCAGGCGAACCTGGTCGAGATCTACGATACGCAGCAGAATAGCTCGCGCGACGCGCTTGGTGCGGTGCCTCATTTCGCCACGCCGCTGGTTGCGAATGGCATCGTTTATATCGGAACGAACACTCAGGTAAAAGCCTACGGATTGTTTCCGGAGTTGACTCCTGCGGCGGGCAATTTGCAATCCGCGACGGTGAATACTCCCATCAGCATAACCGCCCAGGCGGTCAACGTTTATAGCGGGGCCGGTGTTGTCGGCGTTCCTGTCACGTTCTCCGACGGCGGCGCAGGCGGAACCTTCACTCGCGCGACGGTGAC
>JASHTD010000592.1 GCA_030040725.1 Candidatus Sulfotelmatobacter sp.
GCAGCCCTGGCGCCACATCCAGTACAGGTGCACCGCCAGTTTCCTCGCCATCGCGACTTTTGCGATCTTGTGTCCGCGTCGCATGGCCAGATGGAAGAACTTGTTGCGCCACTCCGGGTGACTGCGCACTGTGACTTGCGCCGCTTCCACCAGCAGAAACCGGCGGTGGGAACGATGAGAATCGCCGACGAATGACAGAAGCGAGAATACCCGATAGCGAATATAAAGCGAACCCGTTATAATCCTCCGTCATGGCTCGGCGTCTCGATACTCGCAACGCGGAAATGCTGAGCGAGAAGGACCTCAAAGACCTCCGTTATAGCCTGGCGCACTTGAGTCCTCCTGCTGTGCGGGAGTCTTACGAGCGGGCATATCAAGATTCCCGACTCATCTACGACCGCCTTCCGACTCCGAAGCAGATGCAGACGCTCGTGCAGGTCTGGAAGCAGTTGTGGAAGTGGAGGTGAGTGCAATTCCCGATAGTTAAGTCCCGAGGCAGTTTCAAATTGTGAAAACTCCTGCATCTTGACCATCTAGCACGGTCAGAGTAGTGTCAGAGCCGCCCGACTCTGCTTGGAGGACTGCCATGAGGAGTTTTGGCTGGTCTGCGAAGTTTGTATCCGCATGGGTGCTCTGCGCCACGACGGCGGTTGCGGCGTCTGCGCAAACGTTCGAGGAGTTGGTAAGTTTTGATATCACCAATGGCTCCCTGCCAGAAGTCGAGACCCTCGTACAGGGCGTTGACGGAAACTACTACGGAACCACCGAAGAAGGCGGCAGCACGACCTGCAGCTATCTGGGTTGCGGCATAATCTTCAAAATCACTCCCGGAGGAACACTGAGCACGGTCTACAGTTTTTGTGCCCAAGGGTGGCCTTGCACTGACGGCTACCTGCCCTACGCAGGCTTGGTGGAAGACGCGAGCGGAAACTTCTATGGCACAACCCCGCAGGGCGGGGCCTACGAGTGGGGCACTGTATTCAAGATCACGCCTACCGGGACGCTCACCACGCTGTACAGCTTTTGCCCGAATAATTCGACGTGCCCTGACGGCGCCACGCCTTACGCGCCTCTGATACTGGGCGCAAACGGCAACTTGTACGGCACGACAGCCCTAGGTGGTACGGGTGCTGGGTTGGGAACTAAGGGCGGTGGCACGCTCTTCGAAATCACGCCCGAGGGCAAGCTTACCACCGTGTACAACTTCTGCTCCGTTGCCAACTGTACTGACGGCCTGGAGCCCGAGGCCGGACTCGTTCAAGGCTCAGACGGCAACTTCTACGGCACAACCGCCGCGGGAGGAAACACCGGTCAATACGGGCAGGGCAACGGCTGCGTACTCCCCGGTGTCGGCCCCTTTTACCCAGGATGCGGCACGATATTCAAAATCACGCCGCAAGGCAAACTCACCACGCTTTACACATTTTGCGTCCAGGCAAACTGTCCCGATGGCGCTTCACCATATGCAGGACTTGTGCAGGCGGCAAACGGGAGCTTCTACGGGACAACGTACTACGGAGGGGCTGAAGTTGAATGCATGGTAGAGCAAGGCTATGAGAGTTGCGGCACGGTTTTCGAAATCACGCCAACCGGAAAATTGACCACCCTGCACAGCTTTTGTTCCGAGGACCCTCCGACCTGTAACGACGGTTTCTTCCCTTACGCATCGCTGACGCTAGGCAACGATGGGAACCTGTACGGGACAACGGGCGGCAACCACGGCGGCAACGGCGTACTTGACCTCAACACTTACGGCACAATCTTCGAAATCACACCCTCCGGCACGCTAACGACGTTGCACGTCTTTTGCCAGCAAAACCCTCCTTACTGCCCTGACGGCTCCGGCCCGCTCGGCCCGCCGGCGCAAGGTACCGATGGAATCTTCTACGGCACGACGAACGAAGGTGGAGCCGACTATGACGGCACGGTTTACAGCCTGTCAACCGATCTGGCACCCTTTGTGGAAACAGTTCCGGCTGCGGGTAATGAGGGTGAGCAGGTTAGCATCCTCGGTCAAGGTTTTAGCAGTTCCTCCACTGTGAAGTTCGGCGGAACGCCTGCGGTCACCGTCACCCTGAATGGGACTTTCAACTTAATTGCGACGGTCCCGGCGCGCGCGCTCACCGGCCAGGTTACCGTGACCACGGGTAGCAGTACTCTGCGGAGCAATCAGAAATTTCTTGTTCTGCCAACGGTTCTGAGCTTCTCACCGAACAGCGGCCCGGTGGGAACGCCGGTGACCATCACAGGAACAGGGTTCCTCCAGGGGCTAGGAGCCAATTTTGGCGATCATGTCGCGGCAACCAATTTCAAGGTGGTCTCCGATAGAGAAGTGACGGCAGACGTTCCCTCTGGTGCAAAGACTGGCGCCGTGGAAATCGAGACGAAAGGTGGCACCGGGATCAGTAAGCAAATATTTACGGTCACGGAATAGTACTTCCAAGACGAATCCCAATTTGTTTGTTTCTCCGAATTGCAGTCTGTTTCTAAGCGGGCCACGGATTTTTGCGTTCTGAGTGCCGGAGAAAACACAACCGTCCGCCTTCTGCTCCGAAAAAAATTCTCGGACACCTGCGTCTAACCCCGTTTAATGCGAGGAGGGAATTTGAGTCGTGAGAGGCCTACAGTTTCAAGGCGAACTCAGTGTGTTTTTAGTCTTGGAGTGATTTTCCCCACAATCATGCGTCCGCGATTCTCTGCCACAATCTCGTTGTTCTGATTAATGAGATGTACGAACTGGGAATTGACCCTGTGTTTTGGAACAAGCCGAGCGTAAACTAGCCCCCGTGCTGACATTCATCAACGACTCGTTCTGGTTTGCGATGGGCGTAGTCGCAACTCTAGTCAGTGCTTTTGTTGCTAATCGAGTCGGGCGGCTCCAAATTGTATGGATGAAGCGGGGCTACGAACTTAACGCGAAACTCGCTATTCCCAAAGTCTGGGCTGAGGTCAGAATCGAACGAAGGACCCCCAACTCTTCTCGGCCCGATGTTATCCGATATTTCTTGATTACAACCTTCCACAATGACGGTGATTTGGCGGCCAAGAAGGTTGAGGGAAATTGGAATCTTACGTGTTCCGAGAATCTTCAAGACCGCTCTATCCCAATCTCTTGGGATTTCCTTGGGAAAGGCTCCCGAGAGCTGGAATCGCAAGAGTTGGGGGGAGATCGGCTTACCAATCTTCTGAACGGCGGAAATAATATCTGGATCAACGTTGATATTGAGTGCAGTTACTTTGGGGAAGAAGAAAAGACACCACACCCCTATACCACCAGCTACGAGTATGACCGCCGATTGAAACAGATGGTAAAACAATCCTGAACCTATATACCCTCTCTGGCTCGATGTGGGATCAGAAAAACCAACCGCACAGAAAACAGAAAACTCATAAATCCCCCCTATATAGGGGTGAAGAGTCTCCTGTTGTTCTTGGCTCTGTGGAAAACTAACTAGGCCGGGGTTAATCTGAGGTCAGTTGATTTTGCCCAAAAACCTCCGCTTGTTCGGCAAAGGTGGTCGAAGCCCCAGGTCACGAACCTCCTAATTCGCCCGAAGACCTGAAAACTCGGAAAACCGCATCTGATTTCCCTTTAGTTTCTTGACCTTAGCGACGGGGGCCAGCCTGCCATAACTTCAGAGAATCGCCGTAACTCGCTAAAATAATTGCTGTTACGCGCTTCTGCCCGAAGCCCTAACCTGCGAAGACAGTCAAATATCAAATATCCGCCATCCCATTCGCCAACTTATTGAAAACACATGAAAATGACATGTATTTTGCGTCCATGGAATTGCAAGCAACAGGTGACTCTCCTCGCCTAAACGGGGTTAGGCAAGAACACGCTGGACAGCTAGGACGCCAGGACACTAAGAGAGTGATAGTGTTTTTACTTAGCTCCGTGCGAGCTTCTCGACTGCAGGGCATTCGCACGGGCCATCCCCAGATGCGACAAGCCTCCCGTCCAGCACAGTTCCCGACAATCCCGCTGTGGTCAAGAATCTTCTGAAAATCGGCGGCGGGAATGCCTTGTCTGGCTGCCAAGTATGCCTCCCCGCGTACATACACTGGCGAGAGGCAGGAAATGCTCACGTCGGGCGCAATTTGCCCCAGCTCGATGAGGGAAGCAGCCTGCAGTGTGTTCAGGGCGAGAGTTGGGTTCTTTCTATCCAGCGACAATTGCGTCTGAATCGCTGGCAGCCAGAACAACTGCATCTGCGTGTCCAGCGGGAAACGTTTCCCTAACCCCTGTGCCAAGGCGTCGGCCCGTGCCGTATCACCCGCCATGGTAAAGGCAAGAGCGGCTTCGCTCTCGGCGCCCTGACTCGTCGGAGCCAGCTTCAAAGCTTCTGCCGCTTGTCCGTTGCGCTTCCGCGCTGTTGCCGTAAGCGTCCTCTTGCAGAGCAGCATCGGCCCGCCATATTGCTCCAGTTTCCTTGCGGTCCACTCGTATGGTCGAGTCCACAGCCCGCTTAGTCAGTTCCCGCGCATTGGCCAGATGCCCCCATAAGCCTCAGTGGCGGATGCGAGAGCTAGTCCAACGCCGCTGGTTGGCGTGAATTCCGTGATCTATGGGGTCACCCGGAAAGCTACGTTGCTCTTTAGCGTCCTCAGGGGTGTCACCACCTCGATCTTTCCCGTAGTTGCGCCTGTCGGGACCGTGGTCGTGATCTCTGTATTCGAAACCACAGTAAAAGTCGCCTCGATGCCGTTAAACGTGACGCTGGTTGCTCCCGTGAGATTAATTCCTAAGATAATGACCGCGGCTCCCACTTTGCCGGAGGCGGGCCGCGTTAGCACAAACGGGCCAAGCCCGTTCGACAGACGGAAGACCGTTCCGTCGAGGTCGTTGGCCCCGCCGTACTCGGTTGTCCCGTAGAAGTTCCCGTTGGTGGCTTGCACTACCCCGGTTAACGGTGAGTCGCCGTCAGTGCAGTTGGGGTACGTGCCCTCGGAGCAAAAGCTGTAAAGAGTGGTCAGCGTGCCTGCGGTGGTGATTTCGAAGACCGTGCCGTAGCCGTTGGCCCCGCCTCCGTACGTTGTCCCGTAGAAGTTCCCGTCGGTGGCTTGCACCAGTCCAGTGAAAGGGTAGAAGCCGTCAGTGCATTCGCCATTTTGAACTACCGAGCAAAAGCTGTGCATCGTGGTCAAGGTGCCTGTTGGGGTGATTTCGAAGACCGTGCCGAAGCCATAGGCTCCGCTCGTGTAAGTTGTCCCGTAGAAGTTCCCGTTGCTGGCTTGCACCAGGCTAGCGTCGGGGTAGGCGCCGTCAGTACCGTCGAAGCTGTGCAGCGTAGTCAGCGTGCCTCCGGGGGTGATTTTAAAGACCGTTCCGTCGCCGTTGGCCCCGCCTGCCGCGGTTGTCCCGTACAAGTTGCCGTTGATGGCTTGCACCAGCCCAGCGACCGGTGTTTCGCCGTCAGTGTAGTCGAAGCTGTGCAGCGTGGTCAGCGTGCCTCCGGGGGTGATTTCAAAAACCGTGCCGCAGCCACCGGCCCCGCCTTCCTCAGTTGTTCCGTAGAAGTTCCCGTTGCTGGCTTGCACCAGCCCGGCGTAGGGGGACATGCCGTCAGCGACATCGAAGCTGTGTAGCGTAGTCAGCGTGCCTCCGGGGGTGATTTTGAAGACTGTGCCATAGTTATCGACCCCTCCTTCTTCAGTTGTCCCGTAGAAGTCTCCGTTGGCGGCTTGCACCATCCCGCCGTAAGGATTACCGCCCTCATTCGGAGAACCCGCAAAGCTATGCAGCGTAGTCAGCGTGCCGCTTGGAGTAATTTTGAAGATCGTGCCGTAGAAGTTGGCCCCACCTCCGGCAGTTTCCCCGTAGAAGTTCCCGTCGAGACCCTGAACGAGAGACCCATATTGAGAATCCCACATCCCGTCGAAACTTGCGAGAGTGGTAAAGGTGGTGGTGGCAGGTGAGGCAATGGCTGTCATGACACAAAACAGAAAAACGGCGTAGACCCGCTTCCATGCTCTGAGCTCGAGATAATGAGAAGGGCTGCTCTGATTTGCGAAATCTGCGAAGACCTTATACGTTTTCATTTGACTTCCCCGTTTTGGAAAACCTTTGAAAATTCTGAAACCGATTTGCAAATGCCGATTGTCTTGAACATCCGAGATCACTTATTGGCTCAGCCTTCTTGCTCAACCCAGGCAGTCACCTATTTGCCAGAACCGCTTTGCCGACTGTGTTATGGGCCGATCCCTGTGTGCTGATGGACCTGGTTGACTGCGGCACCAAGGGTCTGGCTGACTCTCCGGCGATTGCCGGATCTGAAGCCGAAGGGATAGCTCGTGGCGCAGTAGTATTAGCAGTTCTGCCGGGCGCCTGGCTGGCGCGATGCTCGTTGATCTGCTGCATCATTTGGGGATGGCGCGCCCATTGGATCTGCTTCTCCGGCGGAGCTCCGTAGAGTTCAGGATGAATGTAGAAGCCGCGCACGCGCGCCTCTTTTTCTTCTTCGACCACCAGCGGGTGCGCTTTGGCATAGGCATCCTGGCGCACTCCTGTGACCTGCCAAGAAACTTTCACGCTGGGTAGATTGGTTCGGATTTCAAACTGATGGTTTTGAATTTCCCGCGAAATAATCGCCTGCGCGAATTGACCGATGACCGTCAATTGATAGCGGAAATCAGTGTTGAGCGCCTCGAACCACTCGGGCAGTTGCACGGTCGCAACGCCTTGTCCGTTGGTTGTAATGTTTCCGGTGTAGATGTTCATCCTCTCCGACGATTCGACCGAAGCGTGAACGAGGTACTTGTTAGCCGGATCGAGCGGGTGATCAATCCTGGCTTGCGGAGAGCCGCCGTTCAGCGTACCGGTAATCTCGACGTTGCCGTCGAAGTATCCCATGTAGCCCGTGCCGCCAAATACATATACCCCGTCACCATTGGCACTGGTAGTCCCGCCGTTAAAAACGCCGCCGATGCCGTCTGTGCTTGTCCCGTTTCCTCCGGTACCCTCGATACCATTGCCGCCGGTAGCGCCATCCCCGCCGTAGGCCTCGACGGCGTAGCCGCCAACGTTGGAATTTCCGTTACCTCCCTCCACTTCCAATCCATTAACGCCTTTGTCTCCAGATCCGGATGAGGCGCTATTGCCTGCCACAAGGGCTGCGAACGCCGTACCCGAGGTACCTGGTGTGCCCGCCTGAACATCCAGCGGGTAATTCGGCGCTGTCGTGCCAATGCCGACATTGTTGTTGTTGATAAACATGGTCGCGGTTGAACCATCGCCCGGATAGAAGCCGAGCGTGTTCGCGGCAATGCTGTATACGCCAAAAAGCGAAGCACCACCGGCTTCATAAATTAGGTCGCCTCCGGTTCCGGTTTTTCCATTGAGCCGGAGGCGAGAGGTTTGCGCCGTGTTATCGAATTGGGCCATGGTCCCGCCAGAACCGGAAGCCTGAAATGGAGCCAACGACGGAGCCTCATTGATGCCAAGACTGCCATTGATCTGCTGTGTCCCCGTGAATGTGTTGGCAGCGCTCAGTTCGGGGACCACGGAGGTGTTGATGCTGAGGGTTGGCGTTTGCCCTCCGCTTGAGGTGATGCCCGTCCCGGCTGTCAGGCCTAGAATGCCAGTGTTAGTCAGTGTGATATTGCCTGATCCGCTTTCGCTCAGCCCTGCGCCAGCGGTCACGCCGCTGATCGTGTTGGGAAATGTTTGCCCGGCCGCGAAGTTCACAGTCCCCGTGAAACGGCCAGTTCCGTTGACATCGAGAGTATAGGAGGGACTTTGATTCAAGATGCCGATGTTCCCGGGTGGAGTGAAAGTCATGATGTACTCGTCATCATTGGCGATGCTCATGTTTCCGGCTCCGGTGTTGGTCCCGGTGGCTCCGACTCGGAAGTAATAGTCCATTCCTCCGGAAGCAGTGTTGGTGAGCTGAATGCCGGCCCCTGAACCGTTGGCAGTAGTTTCCGATCCGCTGATGGTGAGCCTGGCGAGAGGTTTGGTCGTGCCGATTCCGACGTCAACTGCATTTGTGCCCGTGCCGCCCAGCACGATTGCATTGCTCTCGGCGACCTCGGCAGTGAACCCGATGGCTGTGGCATTGCTCCATGTACCGGTCGAGGCCATAGCGTTAGAACCCAGGAAAGTATTGTTGGATCCAGTCATGGCGCTGTTATCGGCGGTGATACCTGCAGTGGCACCAACTGCCGTGTTGGAGCTCCCCGTGGTGTTCTGTAGCAGGGAACTGTAGCCGACAGCGACATTGTTTTGTCC
>JASHTD010000593.1 GCA_030040725.1 Candidatus Sulfotelmatobacter sp.
AATGCTCCGGAGGGAGCGCTCTACCCCATTGAATTGCGCCTCAATCTGTATCAAGCCGAGCTGCAACAAGGCAATGACGAGGCAGCCAAGAAGCAACTCGAAGCGGCTCAGAGCCAAATCAGCCAGGTGAACGTGCAACCGGCGGAGCGTCCTGAAATGCTCAGATTGCGAGCTGCCATTGAAGCGGGGTTTGGCAACACCGATGCCGCGAATAAGGATCTGAAGCAGGCGCTGGCATTGACGCCGAACAACGTGAATTCTTTGTTGAACTATGCAAGCCTGCAATGGAAGCTCGGAGAGAAAGACGCTGCCGAGGCGACGTTCCAGAAAATTCTTGGGCTAGATCCGCAAAACCGGAGCGCACTTTCCTCGCTCGGGTATCTCGCTCGGGACGCGGGCGATACGCAAAAAGCGGAAGGTTACTTCACTTCAGCAACCAAGGCGCATCCTCGAGACTTTGTTCCCTACCTGGCGCTCGGCGACCTGTATACCGCGGAAAAGAAGTACCCGGCCGCCGAGAACAACTACGAAAAAGCTTACCAGCGGATGCCCGCCAATGCTCTGGTTGTAGCCGGCGCCGCCAATGCCGCCCTCGAAGAGCACAACGACCAGTTAGCCAAACAATGGCTTGATCGCGCCCAGGGCGCCATGAATAACAGCCCGCAGGTAATGCGGGAGCGCGAGCGGTATCTGACGTTGAAAGAGGATTATGCAGATTCCGCCACTCTCGGCTACAAAGTTATCGAGAAGCTGCCGAAGGATCGCGAAGGCGCCGTTTACCTCACTTACGATCTTTATTTTCTTGGCCGGTACGCAGAGGCGCTGGCGCTGATCGACAAATACGAACCGATTCTTCCCGACGATAAAGACTTCCCGCTCGTCGCGGGAAATATTCATGCTCACGATGGAAAAACGAAAGAGGCGCTCGAGGAATATACGCGCGCGCTGCAACTGGATCCCCAAATGTCGACAGGATATGTGGATCGCGGATTCGTATTGAACGATCTCAAGGAGCCGGCTAAAGCGGTCAAGGATTTTCAGGTCGCCGTGAAATTGCAGCCTGATTACGGTCAGGCGCATCTCGGGATGGCCTATGCAGATCTGCAATTGCACCGGCCGCGATCGGCGCTTATTCAACTCTCGGCTACGCAGAAGCTGTTGGGCAAGTCGCATGTATGGCGGCTGGCGCGTGCCGAGGCATTTCGCCAGGAGCAAGACTACGCTCGAGCCGAACCGGAATACCGCATCGCCCTGCAAGAGGATCCAAACGATTTGCCCACGCAACTCGCCTACGCCGACACGCTTTACCGGCTACGGCGATACCAGCAGTCGCTTGCCGCGCTGGCGACTGCGCAAAAACTCTCTCCGACAGACCCCGCGGTTTATGCCCTGAAGGCGCAAGTTCATGCGACGGAAAGGCAACGGGAGGAAGCGCTGAGCGACATTCAGCTGGCGGAACAATACGGTGGCGATCAGGTCGATATTCTCATGGATACGGGCGAAGCATTTCTAACTTTGGGAGATCGAGCATCGGCGATGCAACGCTTCGCGCGCGCTCTCGATGCGCCTAATGGCGACCGCATTGGAGTGCGTCTGGCGATTGCTCAGGTATTTATGCACAAGGGCCACGACGATGACGCCCGGCGGCAAATCGCTCTTGGCTTCGCCGAAGCTCGCGCTGACGCTTCTTCCGTGCGTCCGGATGACATTCAGGAAGCGGCCGCAATTTTCCTGGCCATGCACGATTTCGATCTTGCGGAAACCTACTTCGATAAGGCGCGGCTCGCCGGCGCGAATCCTCGAAACGTCGATATCGGGTTGGCCAACACTTACCTTGCTGAGGGAGAAACTCACAAGTCATCGGATGCGCTCGCCAGTCTCGGCCCGGAGAGCGATTATCGCGAAGACTATGACTACATGATGACCTTCGCCAATATTCAGCGCCAGCGCCAGAACACGGTGCAGGCGCTTTCCGGCTTCGCGCAAGCTAACAGCGTGGCCAGCGAGCAGGAAGAGCGAGTCGCTGAAACTGCCGAAAACGAGGCCGCCCTGGAGGAGGGCCGCCAGATTACGCCCAACGTGAGTTTCTTGCCTGACGCTTACGGCGCACCTGCTCTGGAAGACATCAATGTGTATACTCTGGATGCAAAAATCCTGCATGTTACCAATCCCCTCCTGTTGCCGCCTCCTCGGCACTCATACCAGACACTGGCGGAATCACACTACCGCATTCATCTTGGCAAACTTCCGGATATTACCGGCTTTGCCGGCGAAAGTCTGACTGCCGGCCGGTTTCTTTTTCCCAGCGTCAACGTCATTCAGGATCGCAACACCTACGACACGTTCTTCAATGGCGGCATTACACCGGTTCTTCATTTCGGCGCAAACCGTATCGCCCTCACCGGAGGTTTGCAGTTCACGATTCGCAGGGACACGATCTCGCCGACATTCATGAGCCAGAATCTTTTTCGGCAGTTTCTCTATCTCTCGACGAGTTCCTTTTTCAACTGGGTCTCAGTCAATGGTTATGCCATTCGCGAGGCCGGACCGTTCACCGCTGCAAATTTGAATTCGCGTGACGCTTCTGCCGATGTGGAATTCACCGTCGGACATCCCTGGGCATCGACCGCTTTACTGACCGGATATTCGGTTCGTGACCTGCTGTTTAATCCCGTGGTGCAGGAGTACTTCAGCACCTCGAGCTATGCGGGAGTGCAACATAAGTTCGGGAATCGCTTCACAGCGGCATTGCTGGCTGAAGATCTGCGCTCATGGCGGGTAGAGGGAACTCAGTATGCGATCGCTCAGGCGTTTCTGCCGGGCGCGAGATTCGAATTCCGGGTCAGTCCCAGATGGGATGTTCAAGGAAACTTCCTATTGCAGCGCGGCGAGGGTTACCACGAATACGACAATGCCGAGAGCGAGTTCCAAGTGTCGTACACCCGGTCGGTGCGTAGTGAGTTGAAAGACGGCACCGTGGGCGCCCCGTCTTCGTTTCCGTTTCGACTCTCGTTCGGCATTCAGCAACAAACCTTCTATAGCTTTGCCGGAACAACCAGAACAACGCTGCTGCCGGTGGTTCATTTCACACTGTTCTGAAAGTATCGGCTCTCGACTCCGACATTCGCGCATGGCCGAAATAATGAAATCCGAGGAGGAAGTTGAGGCCGCCAGTGGTGGACTGGCCCCGGCAGCCGCGCCTCCCAAAACTCTGCGATCAAAATTGCTCGGCGGCAGCCTGACCTTGCTCGCGGGGTCAGGATTGGTGGGCCTCACTAATCTGGTTTACAACGTTGCGACCGCCCGGCTTCT
>JASHTD010000594.1 GCA_030040725.1 Candidatus Sulfotelmatobacter sp.
TGGTGCGCGATGGCAAACCGCTTCCTCCGCCCGGCCTTCACGATCTCGAAATCTTGCCCGATGCCGCGCCGGCGCTCGCCGAGCTAAGATCCAGAGGATTTCCTCTCTACGTCATCACCAACCAGCCCGACGTAGCCCGTGGTACCCTCACCCGTGCCAAAGTGGATGCCATGAACCAAAAGTTAGCCTCCCTGCTCCCGGTCGATGACATCTTCGTCTGTTATCATGACGATGCAGATCATTGCGCGTGCCGGAAACCCAAACCCGGCCTGATCCATGAGGCACAGCGCAAGCACGATATCGATCTCGCTCGCAGTTTCGTTGTGGGGGATCGCTGGCGCGATATTGACGCCGGCCACGCTGCAGGTTGCAAAACAATTTTGATCGACTACGGCTACCGCGAGAGAAGGTCCACCGAGCCTCCGGAAGCGACGGTACGATCTTTGCGCGAAGCGGCCGAATGGATCATTCGTTCCAGCTTAAAGGAGCCCAAGAATGAAGTCAGTCTCTGAGTTGAAGGTTCGGGTGTTTGCCGATGGGGCCGATAAGGCCACCATGCTCGCCCTTCACCGCGAGCCTTACATCAAGGGCTTCACCACCAATCCAACTCTGATGCGGAAAGCGGGGGTCACCGATTACGAGCGCTTCGCCCGCGAGATTCTTGAGCACATTCCCGACCGGCCCATTTGCTTGGAAGTTCTCGCCGACGATGAAGACGAAATGGAGCGCCAGGCCCACCACATCGCCAGCTGGGGCTCCAATGTTTACGTAAAGATTCCCGTCACCAATACGCGGCGCGAACCGATGTATAACTTGATTCGCCGCTTGAGCGGCCAGGGAATTCGGGTAAACGCCACCGCCGTACTCGCCCTCGACCAGGTGCAACGCAGCGCGCAAGCCCTAAAGGACGGCGCGCCGTCTTATGTTTCGATTTTCGCCGGGCGTGTCGCCGATACCGGACGCGATCCGGTTCCACTCATGAAATCTGCGCTTGAGTTGATGGCAGCAAATGAGGAATCTCAGTTAGTCTGGGCAAGTCCCCGGGAACTACTCAATATTTTTCAGGCCGACGCCATCGGCTGCCACATCGTCACTGTAACTTCCGACATTGTTAAGAAAATCGCACTCATCGGCAAAGACCTGCACGAACTTTCTCTCGAAACCGTACAGATGTTCTACGATGATGCCGCCCGCTCCGGATACAAGTTAGAACTTGCTCCGGAGGAGCAGCCGGTCGGATCGGTTCGAAGCTAAGAAGCGGGAGCGAAGGTTTCAGGGTCTTCCGATCTGGCAAGAACCAACGGTCAAGTGGATCGGCTCAGCGCATGGCAAAAGCCGCCCGCGAGCGGCTTGTCGAAGAACTCCTCTACTCTGATTTCCGATCTAAGGCATCACTCCCGCCGGTGCCTGCGGCGATGGTCCGGACGCGGTGGCAGCCGCGGCTTCGTTCAGAATCCGGTGATGGATGGTGAATAGCGCCAGCTCCAGCCGGTCCGATACGCCAATCTTGTCGTAAACGTTGCGCAGATAATTCTTGATGACTTGCTCGGTGGTGCCCAGCTGTGAGGCGATCTCTTTATTCTTATAGCCCTGCACGATCAGGGCGACAATGCGCAGCTCCTTTGCGGTGAGCCGGTCGCGCACCCGCAACCCGACCATATCGTTTTCGGTGAGCTCGCTCGGAACCGCTACATCCTGCACCCAGGTTTCGCCGCGCGCGACCTTGCGCACGCAATCCACCAGTGCGGCGCTGGTCACATTGCGGTAAACCACACCATGAGCGCCGTTGCCCATGTGCCGCTGCGCGCTCTCGCCGGTATCGGCAAGCACGACGACGCGGGTCTTGGCGCGGTTCGCGGCCTGCGCGATCGCCGCAAAGTCGTTGTGAAAGCCCGCCGCCACCACCAGAACCGCCGCCCGAAATTTATCCAGAGCCATAAACATCTGCTCCGGAGTCTGAGCCTGCGCGACAATGCGCATCTCGTCTTCCACCGCCAGAACTTTGGCGATGCCCGCCCGGAAGATTGCCTGATTATCGGCCAGAATCAGTTTGAGCATGTTATCCGCTCTCCAAAATTCGCTTTCACGTTCTGTTCCCGCCCCGGCGGAGTTCCTGACTGCCGATTTTCTGATTGCTGATTGAAAAGCTCTGGAAGCCCCTTCGATCAGAAATCAGCAACCCACAGTTTTGATCCCGCCAGATAAACGAAATAAAGCGCCTTACGTATTCCTGACAAACTCGTACGAATCGATCACGCAAGCCACGCCCTTGCCCTCCGGCGCGGTGCCGCTGGGATCGGTGCGCACCACCCGCCCTTTGCACTGGATGACAACGTTCTCCGGGCCGCCGGTGACATCCGGCGGCAGCGTGATTTCAAACTCTACCGGGGATCCGATCTCCAGCGACGCATCGGCGCGAATGTAGACTCCCGCCGCGCTCAAATCTCCTGTTGTCCCTTTGGCCCCGCCGCCGGCGCTTTCGTTGTGAATCTTGATCGGCAAATGAAGGGGAAATCTTTTTCCGGTCCGCGCTTCGGACACTGTGCCTCCTCTTTCGTGGTTCGACCGTTCGCTCTCGGCAAACGAGGTAAAAGTCATCGAAATGCGCTCCTGACGTGCGGATCGACCACAATTGATGCTCAGGGCAGGTTATATCACGGATTACATCTCGATAAAAGCCTGATAACGAGTTAGTTAATAGAAACGAGATTGCCTCTGAACCTCGTCTGGGCTTTCTCGCTCGCCACCCGCCGCATGCTATTTTCTGAGGTGGGAGCCGTTAATCCCTCCAGGAGATTTATGCCGATGTTTCCGCGTCTTCATTACCGCACATGGCCGGTTCGGCCAGGGTTGCTCGCCTCCGCGCTTTCTTTGCTTCTGCTCTCAAATACATCGATCCTATCGCAACAGCCGTCAACCCAGAAGCAAGAGAAACCGGTTCAGCCCGCGCAATCCTCGCCACAAGATTCGGCTGGGAACGCATCAAAGCAGGCTCTGGCCCAATTCAACGACGCCCTTGAGTCTCTTGCTGCCAAAGTCTCTCCTGCGGTCGTGCAGATTCTCGTCACCGGCTACGCCCCCGTACGCGATACAGATCGCTCGGAGACCGCTCTGATCGTGCGCCAACACGCAGTCGGCTCGGGCGTCATCATCGACTCCGATGGCTACATCATGACGAATGCGCACGTGGTTGAAGGCGCACAGCACATCCGCGTCGCGCTGCCGATTCCCGGTGATACTGGACACGATGTACCCGTAGGCAAGCGCCACATCCTCGAAGCGCGCCTGCTCGGAGTTCACAAGGAGACCGACCTCGCGCTGCTCAAGATTGATGCCACCGCTCTACCCACTCTTCCTTTGCTCGTGCGGGAACGTCCCCGCGTTGGTCAACTTGTGTTCGCCATTGGCAGTCCGGAGGGTTTGCAAAACTCCGTAACCATGGGTGTAGTGAGCGCAGTGGCACGCCAACCCGACCCGACCAAAGCCATGACCTACATTCAGACCGATGCGCCGATTAACCCCGGCAACAGCGGAGGCCCGCTGGTCGATATGAACGGCGCGGTCGTCGGAATCAATACTTTTATTCTTTCCGAGGGAGGCGGCAGCGAAGGCCTGGGATTTGCCATCCCGGCCCGTATCGTCGATTTTGTTTATCGCAGCCTGCGCAAATACGGCCACGTGCACCGCGTCATAATCGGAGCCGACGCACAGGAGATCACTCCCGATATGGCGGATGGCCTGCATCTCACCCAGCGCTGGGGCGTGATTATCGCCGATGTGAAGCCCGATGGTCCCGCTGCCGCGGCTGGTCTGCACATTCAGGATATTGTTCTCCGCGCTGACGATCGCCGCGTCGAAACCCTGCCGGGCCTTTCCGCGGCACTTTACCTGCATCGGGTCGACGAATTGCTGAAGCTGGACATTCTTAGGGGTAATGAGAGGAAGACGATTTACATTCCCGCGATCGAAGAGCACGATCCCATCGATCAACTGCTTGATGCTGCCGATCCGGAGAAGAGTCTTATTCCCAAGCTGGGGATTCTCGGCATCGACTTTGACAGTAATTTGCGCAACGAGATTTCATTGCGCATTCCATCGGGCGTTGTAGTGATCGGCCGCGCCGCCGATCTCATCACGCCCGAAACCGGCCTTGAAACCGGCGACGTAATTCACTCGCTCAATACCACACCGATCCGTTCGATGGCTGATTTGCGCGCCGCCGTTGACGAACTAAAAACTGGAGCGCCAGTCGTCTTGCAGGTCGAACGCTCCGACGGCTTCACCTATCTGACTTTTGAAATGGAATAGCAACCAGCATCAGATAGCAATTAACACTGCCCTGCTCTGGCGGCCGCGGCAGTGGAAGATTTCGGAAGGCTGGTATTGGCCTCATCGCTTACCCGCATGGAATTTTCCATCGCTGATGCCAAGCTGGAACAGATGAACTTCAGGAGATCCAGGTCATCGCTCGTAAATGCATCCTGCTTGGCGCGATAAAGCGCCAGCACCGCAATTACATTCGATTTTCCTTGTAGTGGGACGGCCACCGCCGAGCGCAGCGTGCTGTACTTGCTAGGATCGTTTAAATATCCCGGCTCGACCGACGGATTGCCGTTCAAAATCGCCTTGCAATTCTCCGCCACCCATCCCGACAAACCTTCGCCGACGGGAATTCGCAAAGATGAAAACAGACGGAAGTTGTCGCCGCTTACGAACGCAGGGACCAGGACTTTTTCCTGGACCACATAGACTGCCAGCGAATCATGCGGGATGAAACGCTTCACGCGGACTGCCAGCAATGAGATCAGATCTTCGAAACCTAGCGAACGACCAAGTTTCTGCCCAAATTGCGAAAATGCATCTACTTCTGTTCGCACTGCGGCAATCAGTTCGCGGCTGTCGTGCGCTCGCTCGCCGGAGGGAACTGCTCGCGTTGCCGATTCGGCAAAACCCGCATCCGGAGCCAATCCACGTTCAACTTTGATATCCTTCGATAGTTTGGGCGGAGTTTGCACGGGCTGCTGGTTGGCGAGATTCTCCAGTTCGACATAGCGGCGCTGAAGAACCTCGACCACCCGCGGATCGAAACTGATGCCCGACTCCGAAACCACCATGGCCATCGCTTCGTCCAGCGGCAATGCCTTTCGGTATTGCCGGTCCGAGGCCAGCGCATCGAGGCAATCGACAGCCGAAAGAATTCGCGCTCCAATGGGGATAGCTTCACCCTTCAACCCGTTCGGATATCCGCTGCCATCCCATTTCTCATGGTGGGCTCGCACAATCGGGACTACGGGATACGGAAAATCGACCTGCTCGAGAATTTCCGCGCCTACGATGGGATGAATCTTCATCTTCTCGAATTCTTCCGGCGTTAGCTTCCCGGGCTTTGCAATGATGTGCTCCGGAACGGCCAGCTTGCCGATGTCGTGCAGCACTGACGCGGCTTGCAGCGCCTCGGTTTCGTCTTCGCTCAGGCCAAGCTCGCGCGCCAGTTCCATCGCGTAAACCCGCACTCGCTGCAAATGCTCCCCGGTCGTCTGATCTTTGGCCTCGATCGCCAGGGCCAGAGCCTCGATCGTTCGTAGATGAAGATGAGAGACTTTTTCTGCGTGCAACTTTTCCGCTTCGAGTTTGCCGAGGTAAAGGCAATAAGAGCGGTAGAGCAGGTAGATCGGGGCCAAGAGGAGCAAGGCCGCCTGCCATCCAATGTAGTGGTTCAGGAAACTGATGGAGCCGGCGATCGCTGCTCCCACCATGTAATAAGGGAAGGTCCAGCGGTACGTCTTATTCCAGACGCTGGCGACCGGCTTTTCCTCGGTCAGGCCGATGATCACTGAC
>JASHTD010000595.1 GCA_030040725.1 Candidatus Sulfotelmatobacter sp.
ACAAATGCCCTTTGCCATCTTTTCGATTTTGTTTGGCGCTCTCGAATTTGCCGGCGGAGCGCAGGAGATGATTTACCTGGGCATCCTGCGGAGCGAGACGTATCCGCTTGAGGCCGGAGTGCTGGGGGTAGTTGCCGGCGCGATGTTATTGGCAGCCGGAATTGCCTTGCTGGTTCGCTCGCGCCTTATACCGACTCTTGCGCAGGCGACCGCGTGGATCTCGGTGCCCACGTTTATCCTGACAGGGATTATCACGCACCGCGCGGGCTGGCCGATCACGGCCATTGGCATCGGCTTCCCGTTGTTGCTGGTCTTGTTCTGTTGGAAGAGCAGGGAACTGTTGTCGAAGAGTTAGAAAGCTGAGGGTAGGGATGCTTCGACCTCGATTGGGCTTCGCGTTCGCGAAGCCCAATCGTCGCTCAGCATGACAAGCTCTTATAAAGTGCCTTGTTTTATTTTTCGTTTTTCTTTAGTGGGCGTCTTTCTTTTCCGCTTCTTTCGGCAATCCTTTCTCGATCGGCTTGCGCGGCAGCATCTGGTCGCGCTGGGCCGCGTCGTAGACGAAGCTGGCGACGATCACTGCGGCTTGTTTTAGATCATCCGGCTGCAGGCGATCGTAGACATCCATGTTCGAGTGATGGGTGCGGGTTTCGTAATCGAGCGGATCCTGAATGAACTGAAATCCCGGAATGCCGACGGCGTCGAAAGAAAGATGATCGGTGCCTCCGGTGTTGCGCATGGTGAGTGTGGTCATACCGAGATCTTTGAACGGTTCCATCCAGGCTTTGAAAATGGGTTCTACGGCGGCATTGTCCTGCATGTAAACGCCGCGAATTTTTCCGCTGCCGTTATCCACGTTGAAGTATGCCGAGACCTTTGCCTGCTCCGGCTTTACGGTTACGTCTCCGGCTTCGCGGCGGATCAGCGTGGGCATATCTTTCATGGCGGCCTCGTTCATGGCAGGGCGTGAGCCGAAGTGATGCTCGACGTAAAACTGCGAGCCGAGTAGGCCCTCTTCTTCGCCGCTCCACAGGCCGATGCGGATGGTCCGCCGCGGATGAAGATCGAGCGCTTTCAGAATACGGACGGCTTCCATCATCACGATCGTGCCTGCGCCGTTGTCGGTGGCGCCGGTGCCGGCGTGCCAGGAATCGAGATGCGCGCCCAGCATGACGAGTTCATCTTTTTTATCCGTGCCAGGGATTTCGGCGATGGTGTCGTACTGCATGGGATCATCATCGTAGAACGTGTTTTGGACATTCAGTTCGAGCGAAACGTCTTTTTTCTGCTCCAGCAGGCGAGCGATGCGCGTCCACTGCTCTACTGCGACGACAAGCTGAGGAATGGTCGTAGTTTCACCCGGCTTGTAGGACCCTCCAGATTGCACGAACACCGTGCCGCCGCCGTCGGTGAATCGGTACCGATCGATCACCGCGAGAACTTTTTCGTCAGCGAAGAACTGGTTCTCATCCTTGATGAACTGCATGCGCTTGAGAAACTCGGCGAAGGTGAAGTGGTGTTCCATCGAAACGTTATATTCGCCGATGTGAGTGAGATCGTCATCGCTGTAGCGCTTGAAAATAGGCTCGGTGGGGGGCTTCACGTCGGCGTCCGCTCCGAGAATGACAATCATGCCGGCGAGCTTGCCACGGTATTTATCGAAATCTTCTTTTTTGTCGGCGATGACGCGGACACATTTGCCGGTGATCACGCCGTTGGTGCCCGGAGTCCAAGCCTTGGGATAGGCGATAAGCGTGGCAACATCGGGCGAGGTCATGCGCACGTTGACGTACTGGTTTGCCCAGCCGCGACCAAATGGTCCCCAAGATTCGAGATGAGCGTTGGAAAGGCCCATGGCGGCGAGCTGATCGCGCGTCCACTCGTTGGCGCGCTTCATGTTGGGCGAGCCGGTGAGGCGTTCGCCGATGGAATCCATCAGGCCGGAGGCGAAGTCCATGACTTTGGAATCGTGAAAACCTTCGTAGCGGATGCGAGTGATGGTTTCGAGATCAACTTTTTCCTGCGACCAAACGAGAGAAAACGAAGACAGGACACAGACAAAGCAGGCCAGACGGACCAAAGTCTTCATGGGAGAAGCTCCTGGGTTTAGTGATAAAAGACTGGCGATAAAGACTTGCGATAAGCGAACGGGGATTATACAGCCCTGGATCGAAATTGATTTGCGGAAATTGTAAAGTTAATTCAAGCTGCGATTCATTCTTTCTTGCCGGAACTCTCCGATTGCCGACAATTTTGATTCAGGGTTCTTTTTCGGTGCCAGCCGCGGGCCTGCCTTCCTGGGCCGGACTTTCTTTGTTCTCTTCGTCGGCATTTTTCTCGATGTACTGGACAATAATAGAAATGCGGCGGTTGGAGGGATCGAGAGGGTTATCCGGCTTGCGCAAGCGCATATCGGCGAAGCCGCGGACCTGCGTGATCTGGTCAGGCGCGACTCCGTTGGCCTGCATCAGCCTTCGCGCGGCATTGGCGCGGTCGGTGGAGAGCTCCCAGTTGGTGTAATTGGCATTGCCGGGGTAAGGCTTGGAATCGGTGTGGCCCTCAATCGACAGTTTGTTGGGCAGTTTGGCCAGTTCCTGAGCCAGAGTAATCAGCATATCGCGGCCATCGCCATTCAGCTTGGGGCTGCCGCTGTCGAAAAAAGTTCCCGAGGCGGACTCTGTCATTTCGATGCGCAGGCCCTCGGAGGTCACAGTCATTTCGACGTGGCTCTTGAGCTTGTCGAAGTCGCGCATCTCGCGAATCTTTTGCTCGAGCTGATCTTTCAGCTTGGGCATATTGTCTTTGGTGAGGATAAAATTTTCGCCCGCACCGGCGAGGTTGGTGCCCAGCTTCGATGCGGTTCCGCTGGGATCTTTGAAATAGCCGGCGATGGCTTCCTTGACCGGCTTGCTGGTGTTGAGCAGCCAGAGAACGATAAACAGAGACATCATGGCAGTAACGAAATCGGCATAGGCGACCTTCCATGCGCCGCCATGATGACCGCCGTGGCCGCCTTTTTTCTTGAGGATAATAATGGGGCGAGATTTGTCCATGCGATGCGAAGAAACGTTCCTTAGCCCGAAGACCCCGCAGCCACAGCCGCTTCCGGCGCCGCCTCGCCTTGCTCGGCGGGAGCGCGGTTACGGCAGGCCGCTTCTAATTCTTTAAAGGATGGTCTTACATGTCCCGGCACCGCGCGCCGCCCGACTTCCACCGCCATGATGGGAGCGGTACCTTTCAGGAACGAAATAATGAGAACGCGGAGCACGTAGAGATAAGCGTGCTCTTCGTCGGCTGCTTTAGTCATGTTGGCGGCGATCGGACCGACAAGTCCGTAGCACAATAAAATTCCGAGAAACGTCCCTACCAGCGCGGCGGCAACTTTTCGACCGATTTCTTCCGGAGGGCCACCCAGCGCGCCCATGGTAATCACGATCCCCAGCACTGCGGCGACG
>JASHTD010000596.1 GCA_030040725.1 Candidatus Sulfotelmatobacter sp.
GCCAACGCGATAATGAGCGGGAAGAGTTTATGCAGTCCGCGTTCGAACTTTTCCACTGGCGGCCGCAAGCGAACGTTGACGTACCACAGTCTCTCCAGAAGTGGAGGAATGTTCTCGATCAGGAGCGGAATCGTCGCGTAGATCGACATACAGATTGCGACTTCCGCCATGGGCGAGTGCAGGTTCCATCGCCAGGGAAATAAAACCCAGTAAAAATTCCATGGGCGCCCAACGTCGATTCCCAGCAGAACAAGGCCGCAGACATAGGCGAGCATGCTGGTCAACAGCGCCATCCGCATCAGCGAGAACAGCAACTTGCGGCGGAACACCCACGCCGCAAATCCCACGGAAAACGCACCCGAGCCCAGCGCAGTCAGCACGACCACATTGAACGTCTTCCAGATTCCCCAGCCAAACTTATCGTTCATGCCGGTCACCGGGCCGAGCCCGATCACTTCTCGATAGCTGGCTAGACCCAATCCAACGATCGTGATGCCTAATAGAACCAGAAAAAATGGATTCAGTATGGGGAACCCGAATACCGGAACCATGCGTTCCCAGCGGGTTTTGGCCGCTGCCGCTTTCGGCCCGGGCTTGGAGGTGGGTAAATGATCGATGGTCGTGCTGCTCATATTTGAAACCTCAGAGTTGTGCCCTCAGACCGGTTTCCTTTTCCTGCTGGTGTGCTTCTTCTTCGCGTGCCGTTATATTTTTTCGAATTACCGCGACCAGCCCTGCATACAAAAGCGCCGGCATCGCGAAATATTCATAGATGCGGCGCTGCCAGCGCAGCTGTTTTGCCGGTACCGCAACCGGTCCCAGTTCAGGCAGTCCAAGTTTTTCGAAGGGAACGCGAGACAGGTAGAGGCACTGTGTTCCGCCATTGTCGGTCTCGCCGTAGACGCGGTTCTGATAATAGCGGCCCGGATCGTTCTTGATTCGCCGCTTAGCCTCGAGGAGCAGGGCCGTCCGCGGGCCAAAAATTACCGCGCCGGTCGGGCAAACGCTGGTGCAGCCCGGCTTCTGCCCACGTGCCAGACGATGGCTGCATAGTTCGCACTTGGTGATGAGAGGATTGATTCCTTTCCATTGAAACCGCGGGACAGAATACGGACATGTGATCGTGCAATAGCGGCAGCCGATGCATCGCGACCCTTCCCAGCGAACTACGCCGGTGTCTGCGTCTTTGTACAGGGCTTCGAAGGGGCAACCGGCAGCGCAGCCGGGGTCAAAGCACTGCATGCACTGGCGCTTCACGAACGACGAGGATGAGCCATCTTCAGGCTTGTACAGCTTGATGATGTTGCGCGTCAGAACGTTAAGGTCCGTGGGCGCTTCGTGCAGTTTTGCCTCGTCAACATCGGCCGGAGTGTTGTTGGCTTCGTTGCAGGCAACTTCGCAGGCTTTGCAGCCAATGCAAATCGTGGCATCGTAGAGCAGGCCGAGCGGAGTATTAGGAACAGGAATCTCCTGCGCCGTCATGGTTGGTGTGCCGGTCGTCATGGCCACAGCTGCCGGCACTCCAGCTTTGGCGATGTTAGTTAGCAGTTCTCGCCGGGTAATCGCCACGTCAGTCCTCTTTCTTCGAGTTGCCGTTCTGCTCAGCCGCTCTTAGTTTTTCCGAGGCCAGTGTGCGGGCGGCTTCAATTCGTTCCAGGCCCGCTTCCTGGCTGCTTTCGAAGCGTTGCGCCGCCACAAAACTAGCGCCGCCGATCGCTCCTGCCACAGCTCCCACCAACGCCGCCCCCCCAATGCTGACCTTCCCAATCGAGCTATAAATTGGCGGGTACGTATCCGGTGGAGTGGGGAAGTGAATCGGAACCGTCTGGAACGTTCCCATCTTCCAGACCACGTTTTTCTCCGTGCAGCCCACACACGGAATTCCGGCGCCGATCGGCCAACAGTTCGGAAGCTCGTTAAAAGGCCGCGTGGAACAAGACGCATGCGTCATTGGACCTTTGCAACCCAGTTTGTAAAGGCACCATCCTTTGCGGTGGCCTTCATCGCCGAAAGCGTTGGCAAAGCGGCCGGCATCGAAGTGCGCCCGGCGCGGGCAGTTCTCGTGAATCACGCGCTCATAGGCGAACTTCGGACGCCCAACTTCATCGAGCGCGGGCAGCTTGCCCATGGTCACGTACTCGAGCACGACCGCCAGCAGGTTGTATGGATTGGGAGGGCAACCGGGAAGGTTGATGACCGGCTTGCCTGAGATGAGCGAATCGACGCCCACCGCGCCAGTCGGATTTGGATCTGCCGATGGCACTCCGCCCCAGGACGCGCACGATCCCATCGCAATCACCGCCGCCGATTGCGCCGCAACTTCTTTCAACACTTGCAGGCTGGGCCGTCCGCCCATCTCGTAGTAGATTCCGTCCTGCTTGGTCGGAATGGCGCCCTCGCACACCAGCACAAATTTTCCCGCGTTCTCCGCGACCGCTTTGCGCAACGCGGCTTCGGCCTGCGCGCCCGAGGCGGCCATAATGGTTTCGTGATAATCGAGGGAGATGACGTCAAGAATCAGGTGGGCAACATCAGGAGCGGAAGTGCGGAGCAGCGTCTCAGTGCATCCCGTGCAATCCTGGAAGTGCAGCCAGATGACCGAAGGCCGCTTGGTTTTGCCGATCGCGTCTGCGATCTGCAAGACCGACTTCTTGCCGGTGAGCGCCAGTCCGACGGGCGCAGTCGCCATTAACGTGCTACATAGCTGAAGAAAGCTTCTTCTCGAGACACCCGAGGCCTGAAGATGTTCGGCGATCGTTAATTGCTTGGACATGTGTGCCTTCCTGATTATTGAAACGCGGGCACCGGGATGCAGCTGGACAGTCTTGCTCTGCGAAACGCGAAAAGCGTGCAGCTCGGCTTCGATCGATTGTTAGAAACCCTTTATTTTTCTGGGCCGCGTTCCGATGGTCCATACGCAACGTTTATCTCGTCAATAGATATTTCTGATCAGTATCCCCCGTCACCAGTCATTGTGAGCAAGAACACACAGCGCGAGTTTTGACGTAACCTTCGAGCCGTGACAAACGTCACATTGAATCGTGATTGACTCTACGGACTCGGCCTGCCAGCAGTGATGTAATTGCTTTAGGAATATCGAAGAGCGGGATAAGGGCGGCGGGTTATGAGCTTACAGAACGGGTCTGAATCGAGAGCGCAATACGAAGAAAAGGTTGTGAGCTGCGAATCTTCGCGAGCCCAATCGGACCAGCAAGAGCTTGTGTGTGAACGATCATTGCGCGGCTTCCTGGCCGATTCCATGCGGAGCGCGGTTGCGCCTGCAGCGATTGGTGTGTGTGTTGGACTCCTGGGCAGTTGCCCGCGCAAACGAAGTAGCTCGATCTCAAGAGCGCTCGCGTTCGGTGTGCTGGGTGGAGCAATCGGCTTCGGCGCAAGTATTGCCTGGGAAGGTCGCGGCGTGGCCGCGAACGCTGCCCATCGAACTTCACAAAAACTTGGCCGGATCCGAGACGAGCGCTGGATGAAGAAACATTCCATCGCTTACGCGTAACCGGTCGCTTACGCCTAACCCGGTTTGCGATCCTTGTGCAACACTGCGGGCCTCTGCGTTTCTCATTCCGCGTCTAAAGACATTGGAGTAATCGCCTCCGCCTTTTATTTTCTGCAGCCGATTTCCCGGCTTTGAAGTGTTAAACTTTCGCCTCGAAAGATCCCAGGGGGTTTCATGTTCCGATCCGCGGTGGTTTCTGTTCTACTGCTCGCCTGCAGCCTATTTGCGATTGCGCAAAGTCCCGATATCCCGGAACCGGGAACTTCTGAGGCCATCGCTGCAGCCACCACCGATCCGCATTACATTTCGCCTTGGGTTTCTTATGTTCCGCAGTCAAACACAGTTCCATCGCCCGAGAAATTTCTCGGCCGCATTATGGGAGCGCCGGGTGAATTGGTAGGAACCGAGAGAGCTTACGCTTACGCGCGTGCTCTGGCCGCGGCCAGTCCGCGAGTTCGGGTCTTCACCATCGGTCGCAGCGAAGAAGGTCGCGACATTATTATGTTGGCCATTGCAGATGAAGCCGGCATTCGCGATCTCGATCGCTTGAAAGCCGACACCGCGGCGCTGGCCGACCCGCGAATCACCGATCCGGAAGTGGCGAAGACGTTAGTCCAAAGCTCGCGGCCGATTTATTACTTCAATGCAGCTCTGCATTCTGACGAGACAGGCTCAACCGAAGCCATGCTCGAACTCGCGTACCGGCTCGCAGTCTCTGAGCAGCCGATGATTCGGCATATTCGAGAACAGTTGGTGGTCCTCATCAATCCCATTTCCAATCCCGACGGCCGCGACAAAATGGTTGACTGGTTTTACCGCTATCTGAAAGGCAAGACAGACCGAGCGGCGCTGCCGCGTCAATCGCCGCCGTATTGGTCGAAGTACACCTTCGTGGATATCAACCGCGACACGCACCAGCAAACGCACGAGACCACCAAAGCCGTGCACCGTATGTTTGTCGATTGGCATCCCACGGTTGTGCATGACTTACACGAAGGCGTCCCATTCATGATGACGTGGAACGGCACCGGCCCCTATAACCCAAACATCGATCCCATCACCTACAGCGAATTTCTCGAACTCAGTTTCCACGAAGTCGAATCTATGACGGCGATGGGCATGCCCGGCGTTTCAACGTGGAACTTCGGCGAAGCCTTTGCTCATCTCTATCTGGATTCTGTGGCCATGAATCACAACAGCATTGGCCGCGGCTATGAAACCTTCGGGAATGGCAGCGCCGAAACCGAAATGAGATCGATTTCGCCGTCGGCCACGACCATGGAGTGGTACCGGCTGCTCCCGCCGCCGAGTGAAGTGAAATGGTCGGCGCGCGACAATCTCAACTATCAGGAAACCGGCGCTCTCGTGGCTCTCGACGACACAGCTACTCACTCCAAAGAAATGCTGCGTGACTTTTATCAAAAAGGATGGGACTCATGGCACAAAGGGCTGACTCAGCCGCCTTACGCGTTTCTGATTCCCCAGGATCAAGGCGATCGAGAGCGGGTGGCGCAGATGGTTGGGCGGCTGATGACTCAGCAGATTGAAGTGTCACGGGCGCAAAATACGATCCGTTTGAAAGACGGCGCTTTTCCGGCCGGAACTTATGTCGTTCGCCTCGATCAGCCATACCGAAATTACGCAGTGGATCTGCTCACGCCGCAACATTATCCGAAAGATGGCGAACCACCCTACGACGATGTTTCCTGGGAGCTTCCCGCGAATTATCATCTGCAGGCAATTCCGATTGCTGATGCTTCAGTTAGAGAGGCTGCACTGGATTTGTTGAAGCAAGCTCCGCATGTGGCAGGACACATCGACGGAACCGGCAATGTTTATCTGCTGAAGGACACGGGACAGGAATCTTTTCTCGCGGCACGCTACCGGCTGGAGAATTTCAAAATTGAAATTGCGCAACACGAATTCGAAGCCGCGGGCACACTGTTTCCTGAAGGCTCATGGATTCTTCCAGAGCAGGCCGGATTATCCAAAGCCGTTGAATCGACTGCCGAAGAATTGGGGCTCGATTTCACGAGAGTCGCAGCCGTGCCTGACGTGCCACATCATGCGGCTCCCGCGCCGCGCATCGGTGTCTGGGTTCCCTGGGCCGATACGGATTCAATCGGCTGGATTCGCTATTCCTTGGATCAGCGGAAGGTTCCGTACATATATTTGCGAGACGAAGATATTCGCGCAGGGAATCTGAAATCGAAGATCGATGTGCTGCTCTACGGCCACGTCGATCTCGAACTCGCCGAG
>JASHTD010000597.1 GCA_030040725.1 Candidatus Sulfotelmatobacter sp.
TGGTGGAGGGAAACCCGCGAGCAATTATCAGTGATCAGAAATTGCCGTATTTTCCGCAACCGATGATTGACAGGGATTACCGGAAGAGCAGCAACTAAACCGCTGCTTGTCCATTAGCCGAAAGCTGCGCTCCTGATCGATTCATTCCGATCGAATTCAATTTGCTGGGTACTTATTCGTATGCCAGCGCTTCGATCGGATCTTTGGCCGCCGCTTTATATGCTGGGTACAATGCTCCTCCGGCAGCGCCGATCAAGGCGGTGATCATGGCAAAGGCGATCCATTGCACACTGACGACGACCTGCACCAGCGGGAAACGCTGCCGGATGCCCCAACTTGCCGCCAGGCTCACCCCGATTCCAACGATGATACCGATCAGAGTAAGCAGGCCGGTCTCGCGCAGAATCGCATTCACGATATAAAGCTTCGAAGCACCCATCGCTTTCAGAATGCCTATCTCCCGGGTGCGCTCCATCACCGCGGCGTACATCGATTGGAAGATCACCAGAAATCCGATGATCATGCTGACCCCAATCACCACCCCGATGAACGGCCGAAACCCGGGCAAGTGGCTGGGAGTCATCATGCTCAGATAGTCGTGAACAGACAGTACGGCATACCTTTCCATGCCGGGCTGTTCCCTCACTTCCTTTACCACAGCATCGGCGTTCGCCGCATTATCGAGTCTTATGTAAAAGATCGAGGCTTTGTCTTTCGCACCGATCAAATCCTGCAGCGTAGTAATCGGCAGGAATTTCCGTGCTCCTCGGCCGCTGGCCACAATGCCAGCCACGCGAAACGCATGGTTGAGAGTCTCCGTCGCATCGCCCACTTTCAAGTGCTTCTGCCGGGCCACATAGTCGTCGATCAGAATGTCGTCAGGCGTTTTGAACGGGCCTCCCTCCAGGAACTGGAACGGACCGCCCAAAGCTTCAAAGCTTTTGAGATCGATACCATCGATGACCTCGATGGATCCCGCAGTGGAAATCTGCCAAATGACAGGACTCACGACCGTGACATGAGGCAAGCGTCGCAGGATATCGGCCACCTTTATGGAAACGGGAGCGCCGCTGATTCCAGCCAGAAAGGACGATCCGGGCGGCTGCACAATCACATCTGCGCCGATGCCGGCTGTTCGGGCTTTGTCGTCATTGAGGATTCCGTAACACAGGCCGGCAATCAGCAGGATGAGTGCGACCTCCAGAGCGATGGCAATAATGCTGATTGCCGACCGCACGGGCCTCCGCACCAGGTTGGCGAATATCATCTTATTAATCATTTTTTCCGAACGATGTCTTGTGAATCATGCTCGGCCGTTCCTGCCTGGGTGATAGTGCCAGAGAACGCAGCTTCTAGCGCTCGCTTTCGACCTCCGAGGCCGGCTCGATAGCAACGTGCGACGACCCTTGTCCGACATGCACTACCTCCGCACCCGGAGGCTGCTGAAGAGCGAACTGATCGTCGCGAAGCGGCTTGTTCATCTCCATCTTTAATATGTTCAGCGTAATGTTGTATTCCTCTACGGGGCGAATGATTTCGATTCGCGAAGGAAAATCGACCTTATCGTATTCTTTGTAATTCGCGTAGTGAGCGTCGGTGACCAGGTTGCCTTTGTCATCATAGATATATTGTTCGTGCGGCAGCAGGTCGATGCGGCTGAAAACCACCCTTCGCGACAGGATGCCCTGATTCTCGCCCTTCATTCGAATCACGATGATCTCGTAATCCTCCTGCATCACGCGATGCCCTTTGGAGTCGTGAAAGATCTCAACCCCATTTTCCAGAACTGGAATTTCACCCTCGGTGATGGGCTGAATCAGCAAAGCGTCATAAATATCCTGTGGCCGGATGTTTTCCATCGGATGGTCCGGGTTTCGATTCTGTACCTGATTGTTTCCGATGACAAAACGGTTTTTCGGAGGAATCCAAAGCTTGAACTCGTTCCCGTCACTGACCATGTCGAAGGCGGTGGTGCGCACGATCGGCAGCAGCCCGATCATGTGCAGCATAGCCGGTTTGCGCGCGAGCACGTAGCCGCGAATCTCCTTGTAATCGGTGACCTGACCCTTTTTGGCGCCGCCAACCGAGGTGTCAATATCGACCGTGGCTTGCAGCGATTGGATCTTTTCCGCCTGCTGGTTGATGATGTCAACCAGCTTGGCCTGCGTCGCCTGACGCAGCGTGCCTTTGAAATAGCTTTCCTCCACCCGATGGGTGTGAAAAAGACAGCCCGTCAACGGCAGAATCGTTAGCCATAAAAGCAGAGGGCAAACTGGCGCAAAACGTCTCATTCGATGTATTTGAGTATATCGCGCCGGGGAGGGTTCAAAAGTCTCGCGGCGGTTCTTAGGACACAATACACGCAGGCGTACATGGGCTTCCCGCCTCATCGTGGCGGAATTACTGTACTTCGAAACCCACTTCTGCTTACCAAAGTCAGGTTCCAGCGCATTCGGCGATCATCTAAACTGAAAGCATTGTGCTCAAGTTTTTCGGATTCGTTCTGGCTGTGGCGCTCGCATTCGCGGGCTGGCTGGCGTGGGCTGTGCTTAAGCCGGTTCAACCTCATGCGCAAACATTTGTGATGTTGCACCCGGGATACTCCACGCGCCGCATCGCCGCCGAGCTGAAATCGGCTGGGGTGATTCGCAACGAGCAGGCCTTCGTTTTTTGGCGTTACATCAGTCATAAGCGATCGCTGAAAGCCGGCGAATATCTTTTCGAGCAACCGGCAAATATCATCGATGTGCAGAAGCGTCTGCGGCGCGGCGATGTTTACTTCCATACGGTGGTTGTTCCCGAAGGCTTCACTATGTTCGACATCGCCCACGCGATCGAAGCGGCGGGGCTTGGTCCGGCGCAGGATTTTCTCACAGTTGCGCAGACGGATACGGCACTGATTGCCGAGATCGCGCCGAATGCGCAGTCGCTCGAAGGGTATCTTTTTCCCGACACCTACCAGTTCAGCCGCATGCAAAGCATGGAGGAGATGGCCGCAGAGATGGTCAGGCAATTTCGTGAAGTGGCCTTCCATATCGGATTGATTCGAACGGCTGGCGCCACGGTTGAGGCATCAAGTGCGCCATCCGACTCGCGCCAAATTGTGCTTGATAGTAGTGTGGAACGAACAGTCACAATGGCGTCAATCATCGAAAAGGAGACCGCTGTTCCAGATGA
>JASHTD010000598.1 GCA_030040725.1 Candidatus Sulfotelmatobacter sp.
GCCGGCTTTGCGACGCGGTCGATGACGTTGGCGCCGGATGCCCGCGCATAGTAATCGTCGGCGCCGGAGAAGCCGCAGTAATAAGCGGTGATGCGATCATCGAATTCGCGCAGCGTTCGCACGCCGCGCAGGCGCGAAATATCAAAGTTTGCCGGAAACAACTTTGCCTTACGCCGATACCTACGAAATAGCTGCCAGAGAAAATAATATTCGTAAATTCGATTGGCGGGCTCATGCAGCGCGTCGGCTCCAGCGGCAAGATTTATCGCCGGACAAACCGCCGCGACTCCGCGAAACTGCCGAGGGCCATCACTTCCCCACTCTCCCGCCAGCTTCAAAACCAGATTGCCTCCCATGGAAAATCCGGCCAGCACAAAACCTGGAACTTGATCGTGATCGACCAAATGCTGCGCAACCGCGGCAACATCGGTCGAGCGGCTGGAGTTGTAAAGCGTAGGCGCACAATGGTCCATGCCTCCACAATTGCGCTGATTCATGCGGATCACGTTCATGCCGGCCGTCAATCCGTTGCGCGCGATTCCCAACATATACTGCGACTCGCTCGAACCCTCGAGCCCATGAACCACAATGAGCGTCAGCGCTCGCTTGTCTTTTTGCCAGTGGCAATGGCACAGCACGGGAATGCCGGGTTCCACTTCGATCAACCGGCGCTCCGCAGTCGGCAGTTCGATTCGCCGCGGGAGGAAAAAGGAGGCGAGAGTTTGCACGTGACCGCCGCCAAGCCAGCGCCGCGGCCGGAAAATCGCCGGTTTGTCTTCTGCTCCGGCGCCGGCGCGCCCGAATCCCACGCTCGAACCAGGGCCAGGATCAGTGCGACTGATTTTTTCAGGAACTCCCACAAGTTGATTTTAACGGCACCGGCGGATTGCGTTCATTATCTGCCTAGCGCCCGCCGGAAGACGCAACTGAATCGTCTCGCACGAGAAAATCAATCAGCTCACCATTGAATTTCTCCGGGCATTCTTCATACGGCAGATGCCCGATGCCGGGAAAAATTATGGTTTGAGAGCGCGGGAAATACCGCGCCAGCGGCTGGGCCGACGAAGCATAAACCGCGGGATCCTTGCTGCCCCACATCAGCAACGTTGGAATACTCTCGACCTTTGGCAAAGTGGCCTCGAGTTCGCGCAGGTCTTCGGTCCAGGTGCGCACAATGCTTAAAGCATGATCGTATGCATCAGGAGTCCTCAGCGCTGCGAGGTATCCTTCAAACGAGTCCGGCGGAATGTGGCTGCGGTCGCCATACATCCTCGCGTGCCAGTACCGGTAGAAGGCGCTCATTTGCGGAACAAACAGACGAAACCAGGCTGAGCCAATACTGCTGCCGATGAATGGCGCCAGGTGTCGCCCGTGCGCAGAAAAAGGATTGACCGGCGCGACCAGCACCAATCGCCGTACCCGAAGGCGAGAATCGGCGCCGAGGCATTTGGCGGCCATCATCATCGCTACTGCGCCGCCATGCGATGTCCCGAGCAGATCGAAAGAAGAAAGTCCCAGGCGCTCGATCCAGCGCAGCATGCGGTCTGCCGTGCCGCGCATCGTGTGATCGACCCCCGGAGACCGATCCGAAAATCCAGCGCCCGGCATGTCCGGCGCATAGACGGTGACATAGGGCGATAACGCGGGAATTGTGAATCGCCAGGAAAAAGAATAGCCGAGAAGGCCATGCAGCAGAATCAGCGGAGGCCCGGAACCGGCCCGAAGATAGCGCAGGCGCGCGCCATCCAGATCCATCCAACATTCTTCCACCCCGGGCGCGGCGCCGGGAAACGCGGTATTGCAGGTTTCCGCCTTTGACTCGGTCACGCGAAATCTTCTTGCCCGTCAGGACAACTTTTTTCCCGCTGGCTCATTCTATGTAAGTGAACATCGCCTCTGTTCGCTTCACTTGGGGAGCTTCGGCTCCCCGTTTTTTCATCGTTCCTAAATCTGATTGTCATCCTGAGCGGAGAAAACAGATTCGCGACTAGCGAAGCAAGTCGAAGGATCCTTTTACTCTGCTCAGGTCGTAGTGGCAAAGGCATTTCGCCAGGGCGGCCATCTTTCGCCTCTTCACCAAGCCAAAAGCTCATGCCGCCTCTTTCCTCTTCTTCTTCAACAATTTCTTCAGCACACGAATCCCTTTATCCACATGCTTCTCCTCCAGCAAAAACGGAGGCAGAAACCGCACCACGGTATCCTGAGTGCTGTTGAACAGTACGCCTTCTGCCAAGGCCGCATCGACAATGGGCCGTGCCGGAATCTCCAGGTTGATTCCCTGAATAAATCCCCGGCCACGCACTTCCCTCGCGACCGGACTTTTTTCTGCAATGGCCTTTAACTCCTGCTGCAAATAAGCTCCAACCTTGTTCACGTTATCGAGGAGCTTTTCTTCTTCTACAATCGCCAGAAACTCCAACGCCACGCGGCAAGTCAGGGGACCACCCCCAAACGTCGTACCGTGCTGACCAGGAGAAATCGCGCTTGCGAATTCTTCTTTCGCAATGAATGCGCCGAGCGGCAAGCCCGCAGCGATCGGTTTGGCAATCGCCACCATATCCGGAACCACGCCGAAACTCTGGAATGCAAACATCGTGCCTGTCCGCCCCAACCCGCACTGAATCTCGTCAAAAATCAAAGCAGCCTTAAACCGGTCGGCCAACGCGCGACACTCCTGCAGAAACTCCACTGAACACTCATAGATTCCGCCTTCGCCGAAAATCGGCTCCAGGACAATGGCGCAAGTGCTATCGTTGACGGCCGCTCGCAAGCCCTTGACGTCGTTTTGTGCCACAAACGTCACCTCTTCCAACAGAGGCCCGAATCCTTTGCGATGCTTGTCCTGCCCGGTCAGGGACAAAGCCCCGAATGTCCGCCCGTGATAGGACCCCTGCAGCGCCACCAGCCGGCACTTTGCCTCGCCGCCGG
Source organism: Candidatus Sulfotelmatobacter sp. (assembly GCA_030040725.1). Lineage (GTDB taxonomy): Bacteria > Acidobacteriota > Terriglobia > Terriglobales > Acidobacteriaceae > Sulfotelmatobacter. Next base: position 2,929 of record JASHTD010000598.1, read on the forward strand.
CGCGATGCCCCGCCAGCCGCGCCAACTTGATCGATCCCTCAATCGCCTCGGTGCCGCTGTTCTGAAAAAATGCCCGCGAATTTCCCAGAGCGCCGCCAGAAGCCGCGCCCGCCAGGGTGCACAGCTTCTCGGCCAACTCGCCCTGATATTCGTGGTAATACAAATTCGAGATATGAATCAGCTTTGCCGCCTGCTCGCGAATTGTTTTCACAATCCGCGGATGCGCATGCCCCAGCGCATTCACTCCCAGGCCCGAAACAAAATCCAGATAGCGCCGGTCGTCGAGATCGTAAAGAAACACACCCTTCCCCCGGGTAAATGCGACCGGATAGCGATTGTAGGTACCCAGCAGATAGCGGCGTTCGAGATCGGCAATTTGTTCGAAAGTTTTCATAGGAAAGACGATTGTAACGGATTGCCCTCATGTGCAGATTTCGGAAAGATGTGCGTCCGAAGAGCCTGCTCCGGGCGCGAGATACCCGGCCGTTCAGATTTCCGCCACAACACTTTTTCCGGTCAGGTGTTCATATCTGCGAGCGTCACGTCCGGCGTATCGGCGGGACATCAAATACGACAACGAAGGACACGATATGAAGAAATGGCTTGCCTTTGCAGCCTTGCTGCTGCCTCTGTCTCTCGCCGGATGTTCTCATCCACGGCCGGTGTACGACGAGCCGCCTCCGCCGCCGGAATTTCCTGCGGTCGCTCAACAAGGTTTTCACGATGGATTCGCCGCGGCCCGGCGGGATGTCGATCAGGGAATCGCGCCAAACGTTGAACGCCACCCGCGCTTCCGCAATCCGCCGGTTCCACCGGACGCGGCTGAGGACTATCGGCGCGGCTTCCGACGAGGCTACGAAGCATTCCTGCATCGCGGGTAGCCGTGCAAACTGTCATCCTGAGCGAAGCATGCGGATTCGCCCTTCGAATCCGCATGCGAAGTCGAAGGATCCCTGCAAGCGAACGCAACCCGTGCTCCGCTCGAGCCCGTTTTGGCTTGAGTGGGAATCTCTAAACGGGTGCTCTCTTCCTGACTCAGGTTCAAATCAGGCGGCGGCTTCAACCAATTTTCGCAACGCTCACGCGGGTCACTATTCGATTTTCGAGCAGTGGTTAGACAGTGCTTTCCAGCCGCTCCCCTGCTTCACCGCCGTCATGCTGCAGATAATCGTTCGAGCGCGGTGCTGTCCCTCGATCACAGCGTCGTAACTTTCTTTGAAGCGCGCCAGCCCGACATTTCCGACAACTTCGGTCTGCACATCGCTGATGTCGCTTTTGGTGAATTTATTGTTGGTCGGATCATTGGCATCTTTGATCAGCTGCGCTTTCGGAATCCACACGCCGAAGCTCGTGCCTTCGACATAAGCAGCGGACAAATTTGCCTCCATCCACTTGGCGTCATTGTTGGTTTGCGCTTTGTTGGCCTCGTCTACGAACTTTTCGAACGACGCTTTGGAATCGCTGCTGCTTTTTTGAGCGGTCAGGCCCGCGAAGCTGAGACAAATCGCGCAAAGCGATATTGCGAGAAGCTTCCTCATACATAGCCCTCTTTCTTTATTGAATTTTGTGATTGTTCAGCGGCAGCAAGGCTGTCATAGCCTCGGTGTGAAGTCAAGCGCGGGCGCGCGGGTGGGGGCTGGCCCATATAAACGGGGTCATTCTAACTCTCGAGGGTGCCCCGTCCAAGCTTTGCTTGGGCGGGGATTTGTTCCTGCGTCCTCAACTGCAGCGTGGGGAAAATACCTAGCCGCTCGCGTCCGCGTGCCGTCCACTCCGACTCGATTTCGACCACTCCCGTTTCTCCCGTCGCGTAGTGGCTGAAGCTGCTCCATGGCCAGTCTTCCGGCCTCGCCACTAATCCCCGGTGCACCGGATTGCGATGAATGTAGCGAATCTTTTCCATAAACTTGCGATCGCTCCACACGTTGAAGTCGTAATAGCGCGCCTGCCAGAAGGAGTCCTCGGCACGCAGCGCGAGCCGACGCGCCACCCCCGGCTTCAGCGACTTGATCGCCTGCGCCAGCGAACTCCGCTCTGGTTCGTTCAGCAGCAGGTGAACGTGCTCCGGCATGACGACGTAGGCGTACACGCATAGGCCGTAATCCTGGCGTACCCG
>JASHTD010000599.1 GCA_030040725.1 Candidatus Sulfotelmatobacter sp.
ATGACGGTGGGCGGGCGGTCATGCCAGGAACGGTTTACATATAGGTCGGCGGTCAACTCCGGTCCAAGTTTGGCAAGAATCTTTTCCCGCTCCAGCACCTCGCCAAAGGTATAGAAGTTCAAATCTTTCACCATTTGATTTGCGATCACAATGGAATCTTCCGGCTGCCAAGGCTTGGGTTGATAGCGCAAGATCCGGAACTCGACGGGAAGATGGTCGCGGTGAGTTTCGATGAAGGCGTTCACTCCGCGCGCATAAGCCTCGAAATAAGCAGCATCGCGGGCGCTCGCCATCTGCAGGTTTTTCTTTGCCGCGGCGCGCAATCCCAAAATGCGTTGTTCGCGATCGATCTTGAGTGTGGCTTCGCCAAGAATCTCGGAAAGCTCTCCGGCTCCGAAGCGCCGCATGATGTCCATTTGCCACAGCCGATCTTGCGCCGTGACGAATCCTTGGGCGAAAAATAAGTCCTCCAGGCTTTCCGCTTCGATTGTAGGCACGCCATGATTGTCTCGCTTGACGTTCACCGATGCGGAGAGACCATTGACTGCCAGGGCTCCATCGAGCTGGGGCAGTGCCGATCGCGCAATGAAATACGCATAGCCGACCGCGGCGACGAAAAGAATCGCCAACACCAGCACGAGCCACCGGAAGATCCGCAAGGATCGAGGGCGATGGGATGCAGCGATATTGGAAGACACTAACGTACTCATGAAGAATTCGATTGTAGGGTGAGTGATGCCCGGCCGACAAATGATAGGGACCCATTTACTGTCGCGGTTCAGATTTTGGTCAACTGAGTGGGCTCGCCATCCCCAACGATTTCATTTTCAAGATGCCCGGGTGGTATTCTACGGGGACCATCCATCCGGAAACGCGTCCAGGCGCGTATCCGGTCAAACTCGCGTTTCGATCCGCACATGTTGCAAAAGCGCATTGATGACCAGCCTTCCATCTCCCGCGAAATGATGCGCGAGGCGCAGGATATCCTGCATCGGCATCTCAAGCGCGTGGGTCTCAAGCAGACGGCCCAGCGCGACACCATCCTGCGCACTTTTCTTGAAACCCGCGATCATCTCTCGACCGACGAGTTGCACCGTCTTGTGCAGAAGAAAGACGCGGGAATCGGCGTTACCACGGTTTATCGCACGCTCAAACTGCTGGCTGAATGCGGGCTGGCCAGCGAAGTTGCGTTCCATGACGGCATCGCCCGCTACGAGCATCAGTACAACCGGCGCAGCCATCATCATATGGTCTGCACCGAGTGTGGCAGTTCGGTGGAATTTTTCTCCCGGGAAGTGGACGACCTGGAGCAGGAAATCGGGCGCAGGTACCATTATGCGACCACGCGCCACACCTTTCAGATCTATGGCGTCTGCGAGGAGTGCCGCAGGCGAAATGCGGCGCTGCCGGTCTGAGAGCCAGGCAACCCGCGGTACGCTCGGACTCATCAGGGCAAGAACGGTGGCTTTTGCGGAGGTGCCAGGTGTACACATTCTTGGTGGTTCTGTTGCTTGCGGCGGCGGCGTTGGCGCAGACTTCGGTCACAAGTTCGGCTCCGGAGGCGAACCCTTCCCAACCCACGGCTGCTGCGGCCGCTGATTCCAATCGGCTCACCATTCCAGCAGGAAGCCAGATTCCAATCTCCCTCACCCAAGCCATCTCAACCAAGAACGCCCGCGAGGGCGATGCGGTGTACGCGCAAACGACTTTCCCGTTCGTCATCGACGATCGTGTTGTGGTTCCCTCCGGCACCTATATTCAGGGCAAGATCTCAAGCGTGAAGCGAGCCGGGCATGGCCACGGGCGTGCCGAAATCCTGATGCATTTCACCACCCTCATATTTCCAACCGGTTATACCGTCATGCTGCCCGCTTCCGTCGAGAACACTCCCGGGGCAGAGAAGCAATCGGTAAAAGACTCCGAAGGAACCGTTCAGGAAGATAGCGACACCGGCAAGCGAGTCGAAGATGCCGCCAAGGGAGGAGCAGTCGGGACAATGGCGGGCGCGACCGCCGGGGGCCTGTCCACCGGGAGCCTGAACGGGGCGCGAGTTGGCGCCGGCGCAGGTGCGGCAGCAGGCATTGCCTGGGCGCTCTTAAAGCGCGGACCAGATGTTCGCCTGGAGGTAGGGACCTCAATTCAAATGGAGGTTCAACGAGCAATCACTCTGGATGCGACCCGCATCACAATGGCGTCGAATCGGCAGTAGAGGCTTTCTTGCAGCGCACCGGCGAACACACAGAGGCTGGCATAGGAAGTTCCGTCATTCAGGAAAGCGCGTTTTTCACAAAAACATTATTCCGACTCTTGGGTTTAGATGACTTTAGGTGTCGTCTCATTCAATCGCATCCCGCAGGTTCCCCCAATGGTGCCTTGGTGAAGACCGGGAGTTTCTTTCAGCTTATCTTTATCTTGCTTGCTTGTACTGTGTTAGCAGGCTGTGGTTCAAGTTCCGCTCCAAGCGAACCTGTTTCTCCCACCAATCCCGTAACTGTTAGCGTTACCCCTTCTACCTTCACCACCGGGATTGGGTCGAACTATCAATTCTCTGCGACAGTAACGGGCACGTCGAATACGGGTGTGACTTGGAGTGTCAACGGAGTTCCAGGAGGAAATGCCTCAGTTGGGACAGTTGACAATACCGGCTTATACATTGCGCCAACATCAATTCCCAGTGCGGCGATCACCGTTCAGGCAGTTTCGGAGGCCGACACGGCTAGCAGCGGGAGCGCTGCCGTCACTCTCACTCCCACCGACACACTAGGAACAGCTACCGGGCAGCAGATCACGTGTCCGGCGAACACCGGAATCACCGTTGGCGGAACTTGCTATTCAGTGGCTCTGTCGTGTCCGGGC
>JASHTD010000600.1 GCA_030040725.1 Candidatus Sulfotelmatobacter sp.
GCGGTGGTGCAGCGCCTCACCGATCATGGTGTCGAGACGTTCCTGCCGATTGTCACCGAGGTCCATCGATGGAGCGACCGCAAAAAGAAGGTGGAACTGCCGCTCTTCAGTTGCTACGTATTCGCCAAGTTTATTTCCAAACGCGAAGACCGATTGCGCGTGCTTCGGGTCGATGGGGTTCTCGGACTAGTCGGCAGTCATAGCGAGGGAACACCGATACCAGATGAACAGATTGATGCAGTTCGCACTCTCGTCGATGGAGCTTTGCCCTGGTCTGCCTATCCTTTCCTGAAAATCGGCCAGCGTGTGCGCGTCCGCAGTGGTGCGCTCGACGGCGTCGAGGGAGTTTTAGTTTCGCGCAACGGCAGCAGCACACTCGTGATCTCCGTTGATGCGATTCAAAGATCGCTGGCCGTCCGCGTCGAGGGATACCAAGTAGAAGCTGCTTGAGAGGTTCCTGCCCTTTTCTTTGTCCCATCGGGCCATCCATTTGAATCCGACTTCTAAGGAGCCACCGCCTGTGGCCGAAAACTTAATTGAAACAGCACGCTTGCTCGTCGTCAGCCGAGAATCCGCTCTTCTCGGTCCGCTGTGGTCGGTTGCGGAACAAAACTCCTGGCAAATCGAAGCCGCAGGAAATCCCTGGGATGCGGTTGAGCGCGTTCAGTCCGGGATAGCTCCGCATCTGCTCTTGCTGGATTTGCCCCGCGGCGACGGTGACAGTCTGCACTTGCTCCGTTGGCTTCGTCGCCTTCGTCCGGAACTCCCAGTAATCGTCACCTGCTTTCCGGAGGATTCCGGCCGGAAAAGAGAAGCGACGCGTCTGGGCGCGCAGGAAGTTCTGATCCGGCCTTTCAGCGAAGAAAGGCTGGAGGCCGCGATCCACCGCCATCTCGTCTCGCCGGACAATGAAGGAGCCGAGGTTACCAGCGAAGATATCGAGCAGCTCGGTCCGGATTCCTTTTTCGTCAGTGCCAGCCCCATTACACAGAAGCTTCGCGCACAAGCGGAACTGCTGGCGGAAGCCGATGTTCCAGTCCTCATCCTCGGAGAAGCCGGGAGCGGCAAGGACACGGTCGCTCGACTGATTCACAAGCTTTCCGTCCGGTCCGGATTCAGCTTTCTTAAAGTGAATTGCGCCGACATGCCGGGGGAGTTCCTGGAAGCAGAACTGTTCGGCAGCGAACGCCTTTCGTCTTTCGGCAACGGCCGCACCGGGCCAGGGAAATTCGAGCGCGCAGAAAAAGGAACAATATTCCTCGACGAAATTACCGAAATGCCGCTGTCCGCGCAGGCGAGGCTGATGCAGGTGCTACAAGATAAAGTTTTGATTGAGCCGAGCCGCAAGCAAGCGATCCCTGTGGATGTCCGCATCCTGGCCGCAACCTGCGTCAGCATTGATCGCGTTTTTGCAGAAAAGAAGCTGCGCGAGGATCTCTGCTATCGGCTAAGTTCTTTCACTGTTCAGGTGCCTCCATTGCGCCAACGCAAGAGCGAGATTCCTGTCCTGCTGCGACACTCGATGCATAGACTGGCGAGACATTACGGTCTCCCGCCACGCGAGTTTTCCCCTGCTGTGCTCGAAGCTTGCGAGGATCATTCCTGGCCCGGCAACCTGGACGAACTGGAGAGCTTCGTTAAGCGTTATCTCGTCGCCGGAGACAGGGAATTGAATTTCGGGGAGATCGGTTCGAGCGGGAACTCTGACAATAGGACTCCGCTTGCCGACGCTTCGAAGAAGGTGACGGCGCAGCTGGAAATGAGTTCCCATAACGAGGAAGGGCTAGCTCCAAAGTCCCTGAAGTCGTTGATTAACACCGTTAAATCCGAGGCGGAAAGAAATGCCATCGGTACGGCGCTGCACAAAACCGGCTGGAACCGGAAAGCAGCCGCGCGTTTGCTTCAGGTCAGCTACCGAACCCTACTTTACAAAATCGACCAGTACCACATGCACGCCTCGGAATCTCTTCTGTCGCCGCTTCCCGTTAACAGATTTCCGTTCAACGGTAATTCCGCTAAGACGAACGGAAAGACAAGCTGAAATTTCTTCTGTCTGCCAACCAATCGCCAAGGAGCAACTATGAGAGTGAATCGTTACAGTTTCTCGGTGAAACGATTAGTCCCAGCTCTCGCATGCGTGGCGTGGTGCGCTGCGCTCTGGTCGCAAAACGCTGTTGTAAGTACCAAACAGCCGAGCGTAACCGTCGAAACTGCCGTGCCAGGTCAGCCACCGAATTCCGGCGCGACCAAGCCGCATGACGATTCTTTCGTCATTGGCAACGACGACCTGCTCGCCATCAATGTGTGGAAAGAGCCGGATATTTCGCGGCAGGTTCCGGTAAGATCCGACGGCAAAATCTCTCTTCCGCTGGTAGGAGAAGTAAAGGCGGCGGGAGAAACTCCGCTGAAACTCGAGCAAGATCTAGCCGCGCGGTTAAAGAATTACATCGATGAACCCGAAGTCACGGTCATCGTGCAGCAGATCAACAGTCAGAAATTCAATATCCTCGGCCAGGTGAATCATCCGGGATCATTTTCGCTGGCAAACGCCGCGACCGTGCTGGATGCGATTGCCCTTGCCGGAGGCTTCCGCGATTTTGCCAAGCAAAAATCGATCTATGTTTTGCGGGCGAATGCCGATGGAAGCGAGACGAGAATTCCTTTCAACTATAAGGATGTGGTGAAGGGCAAGAATCCCGCACAGAATGTAAAGCTGGAGCCGCGTGACACCGTCGTCGTACCGTAACCATGAAGCACACTAAAAGAATTTGCGCAGCGCTCATTCTGATCGCGCTCCCTGTCTGGGCCCAAGTCGATACCGCTCCCGTCCAATCTGCGCCCACCGCAACTGGGCAGAACAGTGTGCAGGACCAGATTCAAAATCAGAATAGTGACCTGATGTTGACTCCTCCTGTGGTGAGTGGAGAAACCTATCCGACAGAACCCATCTCTCAAGAGCGATCCAATTATTTGCGCGGAGGCATGTCGTTCACAAGCGCTTACGGGAACAACGCACTGGCGACCACAAATGGCAAGCCGGTGAATGAAATGAGCTACTCTATCGCTCCCACCATGGCGCTCGATGAGACGACATCGCGTTTGCATTCTGTCTTAACTTATGCGCCGGGCTTTACTTTCTATCAGCAGACCAGCTATCTGAATGCCTCCAACCAGAACGCCTCGATTGACTTTCAATACCGCCTGAGCCCACACGTTACTCTCAGTGCCCGGGATGGCTTGCAGAAAACTTCAAGCATCTTCAATGAGCCAGATTTCTCATCTGCCCAAGCCGTTTCGGGAAGTGCTCAACCCACAAACTTCTCCGTGATACCCCCGGTTGCTGATCTTTTGAGGAACTCCGGTAACGTAGGGT
>JASHTD010000601.1 GCA_030040725.1 Candidatus Sulfotelmatobacter sp.
CAGATCGGCCGGACCGACCTGCTGCACCAAAGATCGCTTCAGAGGACTGTCGTCGCCGGCGGCGAAATCCTTGAAGGCTTCTCCGACGCTCAAAGTGGGATCGTAATAAGTTCCCTGTTTCGCCATCTGCTCGAAGAGTGCATCGGGAATTTTTTGGCGGAACGATCCGTGCTCGATCGAATCGGCCCTGGCCTGAACCGCATCGTTAACATCGCGCGCATCTCCGGTATGAACTGCGAGCGGCAGCGAATCGGCATGCGCCTCCTGTGCGACGGCGTCGAACAACCCCGTGTCGAAACGGTTGAAAACTCTGCCTCCGGCACCCGATTCCAGAATGGCCTTGATGCAATCGACGCCGCGCTGCTTCAATGCATCCACTTGTTGCTTCGCTTCCTCGCTTGAAGCAGGAAGGCGCGTGGTCTGTTTTTGAAACGCGTCCTGCAGAGGCGGAGGAAGATTCTTTGCATACTCGGTTCCGTGCCCGCCGGGTGCAGTGAACATTGGCCCGCAAGTCTGCAGCTCCGCCCCAAGCACCTCGCCACTGTTCACCGTTGATCGCGCCTTGAGAATCGCGTCCAGGCCGTCGCCCACACTTCTGACCGTGGTGACTCCGCTGTAAAGATACGCCGCAAGATTGCGCAGCATCATTTTGCCGGGTTCGAACTTGGTCCAGTCCGCGTAGAAACCTCCCGGAGCACCGAGATGAACATGCACATCAATCAAGCCCGGCAGAATCGTTTTGCCCGCAGCCTCGACGGCTTCCGCTTTCAGGGTTTTCGGATCGGGCCCTTCGCCCTCAAAAACCTCGGCGATCTTGCCTCCCCGCACGAGTACCGACCCGTTCTCGATCACTTTTCCGTCACCAACAAAAATTCGCGCGCCGCGAATTAGAAACGTGTCGCCGCGCGCCAGTTCCCGGTTGAGAATCTTTTCTTTCGCAATACCGGTCTGGACGTGCATTTGCCAGGCGCCCAGCACGAGAAACGGCGCGATCACCGCGCCCAGCCACAGCTTGGCGGATGGTCGAATCTTTTCTTCTTTCTCCCACCGGAACAGCTTGTACGAAATAAACAATCCAACGAACGCCGTCAGCAGCAGTGCCAGAGTGGGCTCGATGTTCGCGGCGATGCCTTCGTTTTGCGCCAGCATGCTCTGGATACCGATAACCAGGTAAGTCGCCGGGATAAACTGCGTAATCACCAGCAGCCACGGAGGAAACATGGCCAGCGGAAAGGTCGCGCCGCTGAGGAACAGCATGGGCAAATAAACCAGCTGCACCAGGAGCTGGCTTTCCTGCATCGAGTTGACCACCGAAGCAAGAATCGCGCCGATGGCGCGGAAGGCGATGATGCCCACACTTATAAAGATGAGAATCGATACCGTTTCCTGCGGCCACGGCATGCCATATAAATAATGAGCCAGGGCTAGAATCAGGATGACATTGGGCATGTACAGAATCCAGCCGGTCATCACCGAAGCTGCGAGCAGTGGCCCGGGCGTAATCGGCGTGACTTTGTAGCGGCGGAGAATATTGGCTTCGCGATCCTGCACCGCCCGGATTCCCGCGCCGAACAGTCCATTGCCCAGGATTCCAATGATCAGAACCATGGCGATCACAATCGTCATGGCCGCACCGCGTTCGGCGTGCATCGCCTGCCCAAAAATAAAAAAGAAGATCAGCGGGAAGAGATAATTGAAGAAGATCACTGACTTCTGCCGCAAAGCCAGCTTCAAATTCAGCCCGATCAGCGCTCCGTAGCCTCTCATTCGCGCAGGCTCTTTCCCGTAAGCTCGATGAACACATCTTCCAGGCTCGGCTGCTTCAGGCTCACATCAGTCAACTCGAGCCCCTGCTGATCGATCCACTTCACCAGATCGACCAGCGTCGCGGCCGCACGACGCGAATGCACCGTCAGCGTCCGTCCATCGTGGTCAAGAGAACTTTGCGTCGCCTCCGCCCAGGCGGGACGGTTCTCGGGAAAACTAGTTGCGCAGGTCACCACAATGCTGGATGCGTTTCGGCTCTGCTGTTTCAACCGCGCCGGCGTATCCATGGCGATGATGCGGCCTTCATCGACAATGGCAACGCGGTCGCATAGGCGTTCTGCTTCCTCGATATAGTGAGTTGTCAGCAGGATGGTGCGGTGCTCCCGCTTCAACTCTTCGAGCAGCGAATGAATCTCCACCCGCACCTGCGGGTCCAGGCCGGTGGTTGGCTCGTCCAGAAAAATCAGCTGCGGATCGTTCACCAGAGCAAGCGCTAGAGCGAGCCGCTGCTTCTGCCCACCGGAAAGCGTGTCATAAAACGCATCGCGTTTTTCCTGCAGCTGCAACCGTTCGAGCAATTTACTGAGGTCCACATGGCGGGTGTAAAAAGATGCAAATACGTGCATTGCCTCGTGCACGCGAACTTTATCGGGAAGGTTCGTCGCCTGCAGGCAAACTCCGATACGATCTTTCAGTTTCTGCCGCTGTTTATCCGGGTCGAACCCCAGGACCGCGACTTCCCCACTGCTTCTGGGCCGCAACCCCTCCAGGATTTCGACGGTGGTCGTCTTCCCCGCCCCATTCGGACCGAGAAGACCGAACACTTCTCCCGATTGAATTTCGAAGTCGATTCCCTTCACCGCCTGGACCGCCCCATACGATTTCTTGAGGTCTTTCACGGAGATGGCGGGCGAAGCGGCAGTCATGGCGGACTGTCAGGCTATCGAAGAACAAATATGAAGTCAAAAGGTGAGGATAAATGCATAGAGTCCTAACTTTGAAGTCTGTCATTCTGACCGAAAGGGGGAATTGCTGTTGGTTGCACTTTGATTCGCCAAAAAGCAGTTTTCTCACCGCTGAAGCGATTCGAAATGACAACTGGGACACGCCCGATGAATGGATGGGCAGTCTCTGGGCGCCACGGAACTTTGCATCGTGAACCTCATGACTAACCGGGGTGTAGCACCATCGGGCCAGACGTTCCCTTATCGTGCCATTGTCAGGACTCGTCCACGGCGCGAAGATACCCGTGTCAAGCGAAGTTACCAAAGTCATTCGCAGGGACGAAGCAGATGGCCACCGAAAGATTCCGATTGCCGGAGCTGAACGCAGGGCAGACGAACCGCACCATCCTCTCTGCTGATACGCAATCGCGCAGGCTCTTGATTGCCCTGGCGATTCTGCTGGTGGTCCTCGCGGCGGTGGTGGAAAAGAACAGCGATTTCTGGTTTGGCCCAGGCCCGGTCGCGGATGCGGAGTCAGCAACTCCCGATATTACTTCGAACCCGGCTCCCACAGTTTCAACTCATACACAGGCGGTTGCTACCGAGTCTCCGGTTGTTAAGGTGCGCCGTGCTGCCAAAGCTTCTGCCGCTTCTGCTCAGCCGGTTCCCGCAGCCGCTCAGCAGAACGCAGCCGATACCGCAGCGCCGGTCGTTGCCAGCCACCGGGTCGCTCTTCCTCCGCTGGAAGCGGAAGTCGTGGCCGGCGATAAGCACAGCACGGTTCATCCCGGCAGCAACGCGATGGTCGCCGAAATTCCTTCGGATCCCAACCGTCCCGTGGTCACGAGCGCTTCTGAATATGAGCACCTTGCAGCAGCCGCTAGTCCTGAACTCCGGCAGACGATCGAAGCGCCGTACCCAATGCTGAGCCAGCATTCACGAGTGCAGGGCTCGGTGGTACTCGAAGCCGTCATCGGAGCGGATGGCGTGATTGAAGGCCTTCGCCTGGTGAGCGGCCCCGCCATTCTGAACAATGCCGCCCAGCAGGCGGTTCGCCAGTGGCGCTTCAAGCCCTATCTGCTGAACGGTCGGGCCGTCGAAACCAAGTGCATGGTAACCGTCAATTTCTCGATCCGCGTCTCCGACGCCTCCAGCACGATCAGCTAGCCCGCCGCAACCAGAGCCCAGCGGGCAGAAACCCCTTCTAATCGCCAGTGATTCTCTGCTGCCGAGGACACGGCATCCACGCGGGTGCCGGGTGCTCACCTCTCGCTTCCCTTGCGGGAAGTAAGGCGAAGGCGCGAAGGCGTCACCGAGAACCGCTCAGCGATCAGAGTTTGGCGAGGAAGTCTACGATTTCGGGCTGATTCCAGTCGACCGGTCCGATGAACTTGCGCCGAACGATTCCGCTGCGGTCGATGATATAGGTTTCCGGCCAACCGTGGGTTCCGTACAGAGTGGCACTCTTTTGCTCCGGATCGCGCACGGTGAGAAAGCCAACTTTATAGTCCTTCAAGAATCTGTGATAGGCATTGGCATCCACGTCGATGCTAACGCCGAGAACGGCGATTCCCTTATTCTTCAACCGCTGATCCATTTGTACCAGCGAAGGCGTCTCATCAACGCAAGGCGGACACCAGGTCGCCCAGAAGTTTAAGACCACAATCTTCCCACGAAAATCACGGAGGCTGACTGTGTGGTCGGAGTCTTGGACCGTGAAATCGGGAGCCACCTTGCCAACGTGCGGTGGGCGGGAACCACTATAGCAACCGCTCAGGATCAGTGTGAGAAGCGGAGATACTGCGATCAACCGCACAACAGAATGATGAACTCGACCTATGGCACTTGCAGGCTCAGTGTCCACAGTTCGGCGGCGCGAGATGATCTGCCCCAGAAGCTGAAAGGATGCGCCCATTGCCGAAAATGTTACGCTGCAGCGTCGGACAGGGTCAAACCAGCATAAGCGGCGCGGCTGGAAGCCGCGCCCTTTCAAACCCGTCAGGAATGGTGACCATGCGCCTCGATGCCGACCTGCTGCGCTGGCTCCGCCGCCGCCCCGGATACGAGACCCGCATCAACGCGATGATGCGGGCGTATATGCGGGCGAGTGAGCCTTCCTGATCCCACGCCCAACCTGGAATCCGGCAGGCGCTGACCACGGGCGTCCCTCGCACTAAATAGGACGGCGTCTACTCCTTCACGCCCAACTGCCAAAACAGAAACGAATAGATATCCGTGTAGTCTTCGATCTGCTTGGTCACCGGCTTGCCTTGGCCATGGCCGGCTTTTGATTCGACGCGCAGCAGAATCGGGCGTGTCTTGCTCGCGCCGTTTTTTGCTTCGGCCTGCATCTCAGCCGCCATCTTTTTCGCATGCATGGGATCGACGCGCGTATCCGTATCCGCGGTCATAAACAAAATCGCCGGATACTCCACGCCCGCCTTCACATGGTGATACGGCGAATAGGCATAGAGCCACTTGAACTGCTCGGGATTCTCCGCGCTGCCGTACTCCGCTACCCACAGCTTCGCGATCTGAAAATTCTGGTAATGCAGCATGTCGAGCAGCGGCACCTGGCAGATCACGGCGCGAAACAGATCGGGACGCTGCGTGATCATCGCTCCCATCAGCAACCCGCCATTCGATCCGCCCTGAATCGCCAGATGATTTTTGTCGGTATATTTTTCCGCGATCAGATGTTCGGCTGCGGCGATCATGTCATCAAAGACATTCTGCTTCTTGCCCAACATTCCGGCGCGGTGCCAGTCTTCGCCGAACTCAGCTCCGCCACGCAGGTTGGCAACGGCATAGATGCCGCCGTGCTCCATCCATAGATACGCGGCGCGGTTGAATACCGGAGTGAGACTTACGTTGAATCCGCCGTATCCAGTCAGCAGCGTGGGATTCTTGCCATCTTTCTTAAATGCACTCTCGCCGACACTTTTCTTATGCACCACAAACATCGGCACGCGCGTGCCATCTTTCGACTGGAACCACTCCTGCTCCACGTTATAAACAGCAGGATCGATCGAAGGCGCATCGACCTTTTCCCACTCCGAGGTTTTGCCGGTATTCAGGTCATAGCGGTAAACCGAAGTTGGCGAGGTGAAAGACTGAAACCCGTAGAAAATCTCATCGCGATTCCATCTTCCCGAGGAGGCGAACACCGTTCCAATGGACGGCAATGCGAGATCGCTGATTTTTTTCCCGTCGAGATCGAACAGGCTCAACTGCGAACTCGCATTGTGCTCGTATTGCGCGAAAATCTTTCCGCCCCACACCGAAGTACCCTGCAGCACCGCATCCGTCTGCGGAATAATTTCCTTCCAGTTCGCGCGATCATAATTTCCAGCATCGGTGACGAACACGCGATAGCGAGGCGCATCTTCGTTTGTCATGATGTAGACCTTGTCTTTGTAGACCGTGGCACCGTAAAGAAAATTCTTTCCGCTGGTCAGCGCCGTTGGGGGAGTTCCCGCCTTCAAGTCCATGAGATAAAGTTCGGTCTTCGTCCATCCCTCGCCGACGGAGATAAGCAGCCAGTGCCCATCGTTCGAGAGATCGACGTTCGGCCAGTCTTCGGCGTCGCGTCCTTCACCAAAAATTTTGTCGTCGGTCGCCGGATCGGTCCCCAGCAGATGAAAAAACACGTGCCGGTTGTACATCTCCTGGCCTTCGGGCACGTCGCCCTTGTTCGGGTAGCGCGTGTAATAGAAGCCGGAGTTGTCGTGCAGCCAGGCAATGCTGGCGGCGCGCGTGCGCTCGATCGTATCCGGCAGGAGTTTGCCGGTTCCGGTTTCGATAACATGCAGCGTGCTCATCTCGGAGCCGCTTGGCGAAGTTCCGTAAGCAAGATATTCTCCGTTATACGAGGGCTCGAACCAGTCGAGTGCGACGGTTCCATCGGCGGCGAGTTGATTCGCATCTACGAGCACGCGGTCTTTGCCATTGACTCTTTCGCGCACGTAGAGCACCGGCTGGTTCTGCATGCCCTGGCGCCGCAAATAGAAATAAAATTTGCCGCCCACCTCCGGTACGCCGAGAGTGCCAATGCTTAATAATTCGGTGAGGCGTTTGTGAATCGCGTCCCGTCCCGGCAGGGGACTGAGAATCGCCTGCGTATACGCATTCTCTTCCGCAACCCACTTCTCGGTAGCAGGACTGCTCGCATCCTCGAGCCAGCGGTAATCATCGACCACTTTTGTCCCGTGGAAATCTTCCGCGATCGGCCGCCGCTCCGCATTGGGCGGAACACCCGGCACGGTCGATGGCGGTGCCCCAGACTGCGAACTATCCGCGGCATAAACTCCGGCCGCCATAACCATCAATCCCGCAACCATGCAGATCAAACGCCCACCTCCAAGCACAGGAACCTCCCCACGTTGGACGCAACCAACGTTTCACCGAACCAGGATGCTTTGTTCGAACCCGCTAGAGTATCAAAATCAGGGGTTCGCTTTTCGGGTTGGCCCAGATCTTGCCGCAAGATCGTGCGTAAACAGGATCTTGCCTAAAGTGGAAGAGGAGGGCGCAAGCGTTCAGGACAGATACTTGCCGGCCAAAATAAGTCGGGGTGGGATGAGAAACGCGCCGGCGAAAGCGCTGTTTTCTCATCCGCCGAGGGATGCTATGATGAGAACGCGAAGCGTTCTCTCGACGCCCTCCGTTCGGGCGTGTCGGTTCCGGCGCGACGCCCACAACACTCCTCAGTAGCTCAATGGCAGAGCATTCGGCTGTTAACCGAAGGGTTGTAGGTTCGAGTCCTACCTGAGGAGCCATTC
>JASHTD010000602.1 GCA_030040725.1 Candidatus Sulfotelmatobacter sp.
AACCGGTACATCGCGCGTGCGTGCCCA
This sequence comes from Candidatus Sulfotelmatobacter sp., assembly GCA_030040725.1. Lineage (GTDB taxonomy): Bacteria > Acidobacteriota > Terriglobia > Terriglobales > Acidobacteriaceae > Sulfotelmatobacter. The sequence goes on from JASHTD010000602.1 coordinate 28, forward strand.
CGCAACTGCTTCCTGCACTTCGCTCGCATCTTTCGCCGCAACGAAATATTTTGCCGCCCCACCAATTTTGAGCGTAGTCAAAGGCGCGAGCGGAATGTTTTCCTGCACCAGCACGACCGGTTCCTCCGCAGTCGAAAGATCGTACCCGCTATACAGCTCATGCAGGGACGAAGGCTTACCTTCGCGGACATCCTCTGCACAGCTCAGGCTCGTCCGCCGCTTTTGATTCTGTCACTAACAGTAATAAAGATGCTCGGAAATAAAAGGAACGCATCCCCGTTGTCATCCCGAGCGGAGCAGAGAGTTCGGGAAGCGAAGTCGCTGCGCAGTCGAGGGACCCCTTGTTTGCCGCGACTGCCACCGGCTCCGGAAGGAGTTCTCACAGGACTTACGGCACGTGGAACAACAGCGCTTCAGCGTGCTCATCGTGCGGAGTGAAACGATCCTGAAATGAAGATTTGTTCGCGTCTTACTGCGAGAGCTTGATCGCCAGTTGCCGCTCCGGCTGCGTCATCTGGCTCCATAGCTGTTGCAGGTCTTCCTGCAGCGCCTGATTATCCGGTTCCCTGTGCAGTCCCAACGCAAACCAGTGGTAAGCCGTTGGCAAATCCCGAGGCGCGCAGGTCCCCTGCGAATACAGCACGCCCAGATAGATCATCGCGTTCGCATCCGAACGGCCCGCGGCTGACTTCAGCATGCGCACTCCGCGATCGCAATCCTGCCGCACCCCGCGTCCATAAATGTACTGCTTCGCCTCCGTCACCGCATCGCTGGGCTTTGCCGGTGCCGGTTTTGGAGCCCGCGGTTTCGGTGCAGCTTTCGGCGGAGCTACTGCGCTCGCCGGCGTTTGCTCTTCTTCGGAGGATTGCGTCGCGGCACCAGCCGCGGCCGATCCGCTTGCGCTCGTCGGCTCCGCTGTGTTGCTCGGTGTTTCATTCGCCTGATCGGAAGCAGCCGAAGCTGACGCCGGTGTTGCGCTGCCCGGCGCTGAATTTGCCGTAGCCTCCGTCGTCGGCGCGGTACCCGCTGGAGCCGCTGCTGCCGTTCCCGGCAGAGTCCCGGCCTGCGCTGGTGCCGCTGTTCCACTAGGAGCTGCAGGTGTTCCTGCCGGAGCCGTCGCGCCCGCGCTCGGAACCGTGGTCGTGCTCGGCGCAGTCCCATTTGCTGTAGTGCCGCTGGTATCAGAGGCCGTTCCTGGACCGGCGTTCGCCGGCACCGCGCCGCCGCTATCTGCAGGCGCTTGCGCACTATCTGCCGGAGCCTGTGCGGCTGCCGGCTTGCTGTTCCCCACCAGCAGCCAGTTGAATCCGCCCTGCTTCCAATGCAGATATCCGAATCCGCCCGCTAGCGCCAGCGCCACCAGAACCAACAGCACCTTGCCCCAGCCACGTTTCGGCTCTTCGTATTCGTCATCTTGCAGCAGATAGTTCAGATTTCCCGAGCTGTGCAAATGATCTCGGCTGTCCCCGTGGCGGTCATTGTCCCGCCCACTCCGCGCCGGTCCCGGTTGATTCAATCCCAGAAACGACGGCCCGCTGATCACCGGTTCCTCACGCTGGCGGACGGGCGGCGAAGCCGGCCGCGCCGGAGCCGAACTTACCGGAGCTGAACTTGCCGAGGATGGACTTGCCTGAGACGTGGTCGCTGGATTCGCCGAGGCGCGCTCTTGGCGCACTTCTTGCGCCGCACTCCGCCCTGCCGATTGCCCCGCCATCACTGCAGTCGGCGGCTGCTTCGCCGCGGGCGAAGCACCCTGCGTCGCGGGCGCGAGCGGCGCCCCGCACATCCCGCAGAAGCGATTGCCTTCTCCGTTTTCGTTGCCGCATCTGGCGCAGCGCACGAACCCTCCTCACTTTCTTTTTATTCTAAATGAATCCGCGATCTTTCCTGCTTCAACCGATAGAGCTCGACCAACACAAAGGTTCGCCTCGCCGAAACACATCTTGCTTTCTATTCTGTTACCCGATATCGCAGCCGCAAATGCCGCACCGGCTCTCCAATCGCCGTGACGATCACCACTCCCACCACAATCGCCAGCGCTCCGCGCTCGCTCTGCATCGCTCCCATCGCCACCAGCAGCGTTGTCGCAATCGCCGCCGGCTGCCCCGCTCGGGCCATCAGCGTCAGAATCGTCGTCAGCGTCGCCGCAATCGTCACCGCCCAAAGCCGTTCTGCGGATACCCCTCCTGTCGCCAACACCTCCGGCGCGCTCCACGCTTTCAGAATATAAAGCGCGAAGAATCCGGACGCCAGCCCAATGAAATGTCCTACCACAACGTTATAACGTCTCGCGCTGCGCGCATGTGGCTGCTCGACCAGTTCGTAAGCCGTCGGACCCAGGCTGGCAAAGATCAGCGGCTCCCGCGTCGCCCACCCGATCGCGGCCACCGCCAGTATCAGTCCGCCTTCACCCAATGTCGCCCAAATCCAGTCGATGCGTCGGCTCATATCTGTCTCCAGTCGATCCGCAAGTTCGTCGCCCAAGGTTGGATGAGAGTTTTCCTGCCGGCGTATTCGAAATGTGACGAGCCAGGGTGCCCCATGTCTCGCCGTTTCTGCGAGACGTGGGATTTTGCCTTTGGGTGGCGCAGCGGTTCACCGCTGCGATTGCAAGCCCTCTTCCACAACACGCGGGAGGATTCGCTTCGCGAATCCTCCCAACTAACCTTGACTCCACAGTTAAAATAGAGGCAGAGGATTCTGCAGAATCTTTTTGACTAAAGGCGGAGCCGCCATCGGCTCCGCCTTTTTGTTTCTCCAAAATTCGTTCCAGAAAAGAGTCCAGATGTCAGTTTGCGCTCTCATTTTTCGAGCGACCGGCTGAAGCGTTGTCTGTTGCCTGGTCTTTTCCTTTCAACACTTTACCGCCGCCCAATCCCTCCAGTCCCCGCTAAACCCTTATTTTTCACCATCCGCTGGGTTATCGATGCGCAACTTCCTGCACTCCTGTACTCTATCTTCAGCCAAACTCTCAGGGAAGCGTCTAACAACCGAGGCCTTTCGTCGCCTTTCCCCAGCGAGAGCCACAGGTGTTCGTGGCTGAAGCGCAGAGAGTGCGGCAGGGATTTTGGTTTTGCTGAGTAGCGATAACTGACAACTGGGAACTGAGATCTCCCGATTAGGAGCAAGAAGCTAAAATGCATAAGCCGATCAAGTACGTAGAAGCTGCAGCCGTCGCCGCCGCTAAGGCAACCTGGGTGGTCTTCGATCGCCTCAACCGGATCAAGCCCAACCCATCCCCCACGCCCAAATGGTCCGACAAGCCTCTGCTCAAGTCGTACGAAAAGTCGAAGCCGCCACTTGGCTGGCCCCGCTCCACTGATTCGCTTTGCCCGAAGTGTGTCCCGGAAATTCGCCAGCAGATTCTCGACGGCCATCTGCCGCACGAAGTTCTCATGAACGAGAAAGTCGGCGAGATCAAGGCCACCATCATCGAACGTGACGGCAAGATCATGATGGTGAAGGAATGTCCCAAGCACGGCCTCTTTGAAGACGTGATGTCGATCGACACCGAATTCTCCAAGCACCTCGAAGATGTTTTCCCCGGCCGCGACATCGCCGCGCACAACGATGAAAAGTTGCACCACCACGGATCTTCGACCGTGAAATATGGCCGCGGCTCCGTGTTGACCATCGATCTCACCAATCGCTGCAACATGATGTGCGATCCCTGCTTCATGGACGCGAACCAGGTCGGCTTCGTCCACGAGCTGACGTGGGAAGAAATCAAGCAGATGCTCGACAACGCCATCACCATCAAGCCGCGCCGCCAGATGAGCGTGCAATTCTCCGGCGGTGAGCCAACGTTGTCGCCCTACTTCCTCGATGCCGTCCGCTATGCCCGCAAGGTCGGATACAACTCCGTGCAGGCCGCAACCAACGGAATTGAATTCGCCAAGAGTTTCGAATTCGCGCAGCAGGCTGTCGACGCCGGCATGCGTTATGCGTATCTGCAATTCGATGGCATCGGTAACGCCGCCAACGCGCACCGCATGGTCGGCAACTTGTTCGACGTCAAACTGAAGGCAATCGAGAACCTGCACAAAGCCGGATGCGAAATCGTTCCGGTTGTGACCATCGTTAACGGCATCAACAACGAGCAAGTCGGACGCATCATCAAGTTCGCGCTCGATAATCCCAAGACCATCAGCTTCTTATCATTCCAGCCGGTAAGCTTCACCGGACGCGATGAAGCCGTCACAGACGATCGCCGCCAGGCGCAGCGCTACACGCTCTCGCATCTCGCGCATGACGTGAAAGGCCAAACTGGTCTCGGCGAGCCCGCCCGCGACTGGTTCCCGATTTCGTTCATGGGAACCTTCAGCGATTGGGCCGACCTCATGCACGCCCAGGACAAAAACAACGACTGGGGCCAATTAAGTTGCGGTTGTCATCCAAATTGCGGGACGGGCATGGCGGTGATGATCGACAAAGAAACGAAAGAAGCGGTGCCGGTGACGGCGTTTCTGCATGGGGACCAGCTGGCGAAAGATATCGCCAAGGTGAACGATGCGGCGCGGGGGAAGAAGCTCACCGCGTTCGGCATGGCGCTGTGCCTGATGAAGAACTACGATCCATTCAAGTCGCCGACCCATTTCAAGCTGATGGACCTGCTGAAGAAGTTCGACAAGAACTACAACGTCACCGGAACGAACTACGGCAAAGTGGGCCCGGATCGCACACTTGACGACGTCATGAAGCGCCGGACGGGCGATCGCTGGAACTTCTTGTTCATCGCGGGCATGTGGTTCCAGGATCTGTTCAACTATGACTTCCGGCGCACCGAGCAGTGCATCATTCCTTATGCGACGCAGGAAGGTGAGATCTCGTTCTGCGCTTACAACAC
>JASHTD010000132.1 GCA_030040725.1 Candidatus Sulfotelmatobacter sp.
GCTGGGTCCGATCGAGCGGCTCGACATAAAAGATGTGATCGCGGTCGCCGCTCCCGGTGGCCGGAAGCAAGTGGTGGCCCTGTTTGACAAAGACGGCAAAAGCTACGCCGTGCCGATCGGATTCGAAACCGAAGATGGGACGTACAAGATTTATTCCGACGAAATGTTTTACATCGAGGATCCGCATGAGTTGTACAAGCATTGGCCGCCAGATGTCTGGCAGGCGGTGGCGCAGCACGAAGTGAAACCGGGGATGAACGAACTGCAAGCAGTTTTCGCGGTAGGTATGGGAGTGCCCGATGCGGGCGGTTCTTCCGACGAGAAGACGGTGCACTATCCCGACGGAGGCAAGCCCCTGGTGGTGACCTACAGCGACGGTAAGGCTACTGAAATCAAGCCCGGAAGCTGAACTGCCAAACAGCGCCTTAGTGCCCGTCAGTGCTATGACGTTGGTGATCTGCTTCCTGCCTAAGAATCCTCTTAGAATTCAAGTGCTGTTGGAAAGATTTCCCGTCGTCCCTGTTCGGGACGATGCTTCCGCGCAGCTGGTCTAATTTCAGCGAAATCACGACTCGCAATTGATTGATAGAAGGAGATTTTCATGGCCGCAGGCGCCGCGCCCGCTCCCGAAAAGAGTGTGAAAACACAGGATGACGCCAACCAGGCGTCACAGCCGCAACCCGCAACCCTGAAGCAGCGCATTGTTAACAAGCTGCATGAGATTTTCGCGGGACGCGAAGAATATCTCGGCTGGCGGCAGTAATCGCGCCGGAGTGCATCTGAGCCAGCCACTGGCTCATGAGATCCGTCTCGATCCCGAACAACAGGAAACTAGCCGGAGGCTGCGCAGTGCTTGGCGCGCACGCTGAGCACTGCGCGCGCCATCTGCTCAAGCGGCATCACCACGTCGACCGCGCCGCGCTCGATCGCCTCTTTGGGCATGCCGAACACCACGCAGCTTGCTTCGTCCTGGGCGATGGTGACTGCGCCGGCCTCTTTCATTTCCCGCAGGCCTTCGGCTCCATCGTCTCCCATGCCGGTCATGATTACGCCAACGGCTTTTGTGCCCGCCGCAATCGAAACCGAGCGAAAGAGAACATCCACGCTGGGACGATGGCGCGAGACGAGCGGTCCGTCGATAATCTGAATTACGAATTCCTCTTCGTTGCGATTCACCAGCATGTGGCGGTTTCCTGGAGCGATCAGGGCACGCCCGTTTTGCAGGCGGTCGCCATCGCATGCTTCTGCAATTTCGATCGCGCATTCCTTGTTCAGGCGATCGGCAAAGGCCCGTGTGAAGACTTCGGGCATGTGCTGGACGATCACCACCGGCGGGCAATCGGTTGGCAGCGCCCCGAGGAACGCGCGCAGAGCCTCGGTTCCTCCGGTCGATGCTCCCACAGCAATCAGGCTATTTGGCGGCACGGCCGAGGAAGAGGATTTGCTTTTGCGAGGCAGCACCGCGTCGGCCGTCAGGCGGGCAGTGGACGCAAGCCGCGGCTTAAGCTGAGCCTGAGACGCGCTCCAGACTGCATCCAGAAGCGTGACTGCCGACTCGTGCAGGAATTCGCGAACTCCGACCTTGGGCTTGGTGATCACTTCGACCGCGCCTTCTTCCAGCGCGCGAAGTGCGAGCTCGGTGCCACGGGCAGCCAAACCGGAGCAGACGACGACCGGCGTCGGCATTTCGGCCATGATTTTGCGAATGAAGGTGAGTCCGTCCATCCGCGGCATTTCAAGATCGGTAATGACTACATGAGGCGGCTCTTTCTGCATCTTGGTCCACGCGATCAAGGGATCGGCGGCCGCTTTGACCTGAATGCGCCGGTCCGTCGACATGATTGCCTGCATGACCTGGCGCACCATGGCGGAATCATCCACCACCAGGACCTGCAATTCGTTTGGGCTGATCCTCGGCACCGCTAATTCATCCTCCCAAAAATTTGCAACTCAGAAAGGCTTTTCCCCTGCCTTCATCGCATCTCGTTGCGATTGTTTCCCGGCTTGCAGTAAATCGTCGATTCCAGACTGCTAAGTTCATTGGTCATGCTCGTCAGATTCTCGGCGTGTCCGACGAACAGAAGACCATTCGGAATGAGCTGGCGCACCAGATTCGTCACCACCCGCTGCTTCGAAGCCGGATCGAAATAGATCAGCACATTGCGGCAAAAAATTGCATCGAATGGGGCTTCCGGCACATTGATTTCCTGGTTCAGATTTGACCGGCGGAACTCGACCATCCTCTGGATTTCATTTTTTACTTTCATCTCGCCTTCCCGCTCACCGGTGCCACGCAGCATAAATCGATGCAGCATCGGCTCGGGCAATTCCGATGACCTCGCGATTGAGTAAATCCCTTTGCCCGCTTTTTCCAACACGCGGTTCGAAATATCCGTCGCAAGCAGGCGAATGTCCCAGCCGTCTTCTTGCGGAAGGTGCGCCGCGGCCAACATGGCGAGAGTGTATGGTTCTTCTCCCGACGAGCATCCTGCGCTCCAGATGCGCAGCCGTTTGGGGCGAACGCCGCTCTCTGCTTCGCTTCGCCATCGCGGAAATACGGTTTCCCCGAGGAACTCGAATTGCCGTGGCTCGCGGAAGAAGCGGGTTTCATTGGTGGTGATCGCGTCGATCATTCGGGCGCGTTCTTCTTCCTGCTCAGGTTGCGAAACGCGCTCGAAATACTCCTTCAGCGATGCAATCTCGAGCTCGCGCAGCCGGCGAAACAGCCGGCCGCAGAGCAGAGCGGTTTTTGAATTGCCCAGCCAGATGCCGGTTTCGGCGTAGATCAGCTTTTGAAATTTTTGAAACAGCGCGGGGCTTATGGAAAGCTGCGGGGGTTGCTCCAGAAACGAATCGGAGTCGCGCGGAGCGACCGGGCTCTGACCTGGAGCGGAACCGGCCGACACCAGTTACGCTCCTGCCTCGAAGTGAGACTGCTTCGCCGGACCACTCTTGGTCGCAGCATCACTTCCCGCGCCATTGTCGGCCTCGTCCACGGACTCAGTCACCGCAAGCATCTCATCAGCTGAGAGCACCTTGTCAATGTCGAGGATCAGGCAAAACTTTTTGCCCATGACGCCCATGCCCAGCAGATATTCGGTTTTCACTCGTGTGCCAAAGGGTGGAGTCTTTTCGATTTCGTCAGCGGAAAGATCGATCACCTGGCTCACCGCATCGGAGAGAACGCCCATGGTGATGCTTTCGCCTTGGAACATCACGTCAGTGACGATGATGCACGAGAATTTCGAGATGCGGCTAGGCTGCATGCCAAACTTCACGGCGAGATCGACTACCGGAATTACTTTGCCGCGGAGGTTCGTTACGCCGCTGATCCACGGTGGCGTGTTGGGCACAGTCGTGACCGTATCGTACTCGATAATTTCGCGGACCTTTGCGATCACGACCGCGTACTCCTCGCCCGCAGTGAAGAAGGTCAAATACTGCGCTTTATTCACCGGGAGTTGCTCTTTCCCTTGGCTCTTAGCTCCCATAATTTTCAATCCTCACGTTTCAACTGGTCTGTGCCATAGCCTTCTTGGCGACCGGGCAGATCGAATCTGCCTGCGGGCGCCGCGGCGCCTCTTAGAACGGAGAGAAATTCGCCTCTTCCTCGACTTTGCCTCCGGTTGTTTTCGAGCTGCGCTGCGGAAAGCTTTTAAACGTCGGGCTCAAGGGCATCGTCACGCGCTTCTCCCCGCTGTTCACGCGCGCGTACTGTTCTCCCGCCACGCGGAAGAAAGTCATCAGCTGCTGCAGTTGCTCGGACTGCGCCGCCAACTCTTCGGCGGTGCTCGAGAGTTCTTCAGCCGATGACGCGTTGCGCTGGGTTACGGTATCGACTTGTGCCATAGCCCGGTTGATCTGCGTCACACCGCCGGATTGCTCGGTGGAGGCCGCTGCCACGTCTTGCACAAGTTCCGCAGTCTTTTTGATCGAGGGAACCAGATCGCCCAGCAGTTGGCCGGAGTGCTCTGCGATCTTCACACTCTTTCCCGCGAGTCCGCCGATTTCCTGAGCGGCCACCTGGCTGCGCTCGGCGAGTTTCCGTACCTCGACGGCGACGACGGCGAACCCGCGGCCCTGATCTCCGGCGCGCGCCGCTTCAATCGCGGCGTTGAGCGCCAAGAGGTTTGTCTGATAGGCGATCTCTTCGATCACCGAGATTTTGGCGGCAATCTGCTTCATGGCTTCGACGGTTTCTTTCACGGCGCTGCCGCTCTCCTCCGCAGCGCTGGCGCCTTTCGCCGCCGTCTGCTCCACCTGGCGGCTGTTGTCGGCATTCTGCGTGATCGAGGCGTTCATTTGCTCCAGGCTGGAACTCATCTCTTCCACCGAAGCCGCCTGCTCACTGGTGCCCTGCGAGAGGCTCTGCGACGAAGCGGAAACCTGTTGTGCGGCAGAAGCTACGGCCGCCGAACCCTCGCGCACGTCACGGATAATGCCCGAAAGTTTTTTGCTCATGTCGTACATGGCCTGCTGCAATTGACCGGTTTCAGAGCGGTTGGTAACCGGTATCTCGGTGGTCAAGTCGCCGGCGGCGATCTTCTCCGCGTGTTCGACGACTTGGCGGATCGGGACTGTGATACTGCGCGTGACCCTAAACGCCGTGATCAAACCCAGAACCAGGACAGCGATGACGAGCGATATGGCAATCCTGCGCGCTACGAAGTAGGCTCGCTGGCTCTCCTCCATGCTTTTCTGCATGGCCGCGGTTTGAAGGTCAATGAACTTTCCCCACTCGGCGCGATATTTGTCGAGGACCGGAATTACATTTTGTCCTAGCGCTTCAAATGCCTGGTCGCGCTTGTTAGCCAGCAGCAGTTCCTTGGCTTTTGCCCGAGTTACCCGGTAGGCCTCGCGGTCCTGCATCACGACATCGAACATTTGCCGCTCTTCGGGTGAGCTCAAGCTTTTCTCGATGGCGGCAACCTGCTTGGTAATCTCCGCGCTCACCGCTTCGTTTTCCGTATTGAGCCGCTTCTCTTCGTCTGGATCCTTCGTCTCAAACAGTTGAAAGGTAACCCGGGCATTGGTGATGGAGTTCTCAATTGTCCGATGGGTTAGCTCCACAATGTTGTAGCGTCCCTGCAAGGTCGCCGCCATTTCGGTGTTCAGACGGCTCAGCCAGTTCAGCCCGACTCCCGCCGCTACAATTACGAACAGTAGAACTGCCCCGAACACGACTCCCAGCCGCGTTCCGATTTTCTGATCTTGCCAGGCTTTCATTTCCTTCTCCCTCAC
>JASHTD010000603.1 GCA_030040725.1 Candidatus Sulfotelmatobacter sp.
TCTATGGAATTCCAGGAAATTTTTCGCGAGGGTTCAAAGTTGCCGATGATACGCGTGGCGAACCCTTCGATCCTACAGCCGGCGAGAGAATCGTAAGCGAGGCAACCTTGAAACGCGTGCGTGATTATGTTGAATTCCGTTTCCCCGCGATGAAGGACGCACCCCTGATCGAGACACGCGTTTGCCAGTACGAGCAAACCTCCGATAGCGACTTCATTGTCGATCGGCATCCCCAGATGAACAACGTTTGGCTGCTCGGTGGAGGATCGGGGCACGGTTTCAAGCACGGCCCCGCGTTAGGGGAACTCATGGCCGACCTGATTCTGAAAGATAAGAAACTCAGAGAGTGCTGGCAGCTTTCGCGGTTCTCTAAAGAGAAATGAGCAGGCGCGCGGAGCGGCCAAATGGTTCACGCGCAGCGCCGCTTGTCGAAACGCTTATTGGATCTGAATTACGCCCGTGCTCTCGCCGGATTTGATCTCTCCCACGCGAGCCGCGACCCTCCGCGCAAACTCGTAGATCGATTTAGCATGCGGAGAATTCTCGCCTTCGAGCACGATGGGACTTCCCCCGTCGCCGGACTTGCGCACTTCAGGATCGAGTTCAATGCTGCCGAGAAACGGAACGCCGAAATGCTTCGACATGTTCTCGGCGCCCCCGCGCGAAAAGATATCGATCTCGTGATTGCAATGCGGGCAAGTGAAAAAGCTCATGTTCTCGACAACTCCGACGAGATCGACCTTCATCTGGCGAAACATCTCGACCGCTTTGCGCGCGTCCTGCAGAGAAACATCGGAAGGCGTCGATACGACAACGGCGCCGGTCAGGGGCACTGATTGCACCAGCGACAAAGCGATGTCGCCGGTGCCGGGCGGAAGATCGACGATCATGTAATCGAGATGTCCCCACTCCACCTGTCCTAAAAACTGCTTCATGATCTGGTGCAGCATCGGACCGCGCCAGATAACAGGCTTATCGCCGGGATTGAGAAATCCCACCGAGATCACTTTCAAACCGAAAGCCTCGATGGGCTCAATCTTATTCTCGTTCGCCATGCGCGGTTGCTGGTTGACTCCAAGCATCAGCGGCACGTTGGGACCGTAAACGTCCGCATCGAGCAAGCCAACTTTGTGGCCCATCCTGGTGAGCGCAACCGCGAGATTGACCGCCAGCGTGGTTTTGCCAACCCCGCCTTTGCCGGAACCCACGGCGATGATGGCATCCACTCCGGGTAACGGTTGCGGTCCCGGGGCTGCGGCTCCGGGATGAGGCGGCATGTGTGCACTCAAAGAATCACACTCCTGCGTTGGCGGTGGGATAGAACCAACAAGTTCATTATACAAGTCGAGAACCGAGGCGGCCGCGGCTAGCGCTTCTGTTTACGCTTCAATTCTGCTCGGCGGATCTCTCGGCGGCGGCCCGCATCGTCATAGCGGCGTTGCTGTTCTTCGGTCTCCGGAACTACTGGTGCTACAGTTTGACGCTGGCCGTTGGCGTCAATCGCCACGAAGGTTAAGTGAGCAGAGGCAACATGCTGTGAGGTATCAGCGATGTAGTTCTCCACAAATACCTTGACTCCCACTTCCATCGAAGTGCGAAATACCCTGTTCACTGAGGATCGGAGAATCACCAGGTCGCCGACTCGAACCGGCACGAGAAAATCGATGTGATCGACTGAGGCGGTGACGGCGTAGCTGCGGGAATGGCGGTGAGCCGCCATGGCGCCGGCAAGATCGATCCAGTGCATGAGCCGGCCGCCGAGCAGTGCGCCCAGTGGGTTGGCATCGTTGGGCAGAACGATTTCCGCCATTTCCGATTGCGAATCGCGCACCGGGCGCGGCATCAGTATCCCGTCGCTTGAATATTCTTCGTTCATAATCTTTTTCTTTCACCTCGCGCCGTACCCAAACATGCTGAGCGGCCTCCATCTCAACTTGCGGCGGCCTGCTCGACGCTGCGGTTTTTCGCTCCCTCGCAATATGACGCAAGAAAGCACTCCGCGAGACGCTGCACGCGGGAATCGAGATGCCGCTTCGTCCAGCGAGACTGGGAGAGATCGAATTCCAGAAAACCATGGTCTTCCGGAAGATGCACCCGCTCACATACGTAGCGCACCTGAATGCGACGAACGCTGGGGTCTTCTCCGGCCGCAACGAAGGTGCGCGCGTCAAAGCGCACCGAATCCCATGAGCGCTCACGCGGAAGCCGCGGACACCTTTCCGCGTAACCTAGATTACAGAAATCGCGCAATTCTTCCTCAGAGGGAGTTTCGCCATCGTGGCCCGGTGCCGTGCAGTAACCGTTCCAGCCGCAACCGAGAGGCAGCCGCGCCGGGTGCGGCCACGAGCCATTCTCCAATTTTTCTTTCGGCATGAAAAAAGGACAGGCCACCGAACTCTCCGAAAAAAATATTAGGGAATGCTCATTCTACTCAGAGCGTCCGGTGGAGGCCAGTGGAAAGCGTACGGCGACTCGCATTGATTTGTAGTAACCTCATTTTCGAACGAGATTCGATTATGGATCGTATTGCAGCACTAAACGAAATCCTCGCGCAGAACCCGAATGACGCTTTCGCCCGGTATGGCTTGGCGATGGAATATTCCAATCAGGGCGATGTGGATCGCTCGCTGGCCGAATTTTCCGCTTTGCTGAAGGTAAGCCCCGACTACACTGCGGGATATTTCATGGCAGCGCAAACGATGGCGCGCGCGAACCGCATTGAGGAAGCCAAGACGATGCTTGCCAGCGGCATCGAATCTGCACGCCGCACAGGCAATCTACATGCGCAGTCGGAGATGGAAGCGATGCTGGGCGAGTTAGGCTAATTTGCTAAAGAAGTCGCATATCACTTGGCCATTCGTGCCATCGCGGCCTCCACGAGCCCGGGAAAGTGCTGATAGACCTTAACCGGTACATACATCGTCCAGGGCACGATGACCTCGCGTTTTTGCTTCAGATAGCCTTGCAGCGTTGCGCGCGCAACACGCTCTGCAGTAATGCCCCTAAATGAGCTCGGCCGCACATTCCTTTGTTCATTTCCGAGAACCACATTCTTGCCGAACTGAGTTTTGACATAGCCGGGACAGACTGTCAGCACGTGAATGTTTTCCTTTCTTAGTTCGATCCGGGCTGCCTTTCCAATAGCGTTCAGCGCAAACTTGGTGGCGCTGTAGCCTGCGTGAAACGGGAGCGGAATGTGGCCGGCAACGCTCGATATGTTGATGATCGTGCCGCCGCCTTGCTGCCGCATCACAGGAATCACCGCTTGCATGGCCGAAACTGCTCCGAAGAAATTCGTATCGAACATTTCCCGGAAAGCCGCCATGTCCATCTGAGCAACGGAATCTCGCAGGCCGTGGCCGGCATTGTTCACCCACACATCAATTCGGTAAAAATGGTGCAGCGTGAGCCCGACCGCGCGATCGACTTCTTCCCGGTAGCGAATGTCGCAGGCCATCGCCAGCGTGCGTTCGTTCGCGCCAATGCGGACGCGAGCAGCTTCAACGCGCTGCAGGTCCCGCGAAAGCATCACCACACTGGCTCCCTGCTCGGCAAATATTTTCGAGATCGCTTCCCCGATCCCCATCGAAGCGCCTGTAACGGCCACAACTTTTCCCGCAAGTTCCATGATCGTGCTTTTATTCTGTTGGTTGATCGAAGTCAAATTTGAATCGCAGAGTTTGCCGCAGACGGTCTAGTCTCGCACTTTACCTCACCCCTCATGGAGCAATCCGCGCACACCTCGGAACTGCTCTGCGGGGTCGCTTCTATCGTACAATCGGACAGCGCCACCCGCCTGGAGATTCTTTGGAAAACCTTATTCCGCTATTTCCGCTCGATGTAGTTCTGTTCCCCGGCACGCCGTTGCCGCTGCATATTTTCGAGCCTCGCTATAAGGAAATGATCGGCGAATGCCTCGCCCAGCAGCGCGCATTTGGCGTGGTGCGCTCGGTTGAGCAAGGCCTTGCGGAGATCGGATGCACGGCGGAGATCGTAACGGTCGTGAAGGAATATGCGGATGGCCGGATGGATTTAGTCACGGAAGGGCGGCAGCGCTTCGAATTGCTGAGAGTGAATGAGGAGCGTTCTTTCCTGCGCGGGGAAATACTGGTGATCGAGGACGAGCCGGGTCTACCGTCGCAAGCGGACAAAGCGCGCGCGACGCAACTGCATTCCCAATTGCTTGCGGTTGCCGGCGCCAGGCAGGATCTTTCCGCAGCCGATCCCGCGATGCTTTCTTTTTTTCTTGCCGGTTCACTACCTCTGGATCTAGATTTCAAGCAGAAGCTGTTGGCGCTGCGCTCGGAACCGGAGAGGCTTTCTCTCTTGATCCAATATTTCGAAACGATTCTTCCCAACATTCAGCGTGCCGCTCGGTCGCGCGAAAAAGCCGGCGGCAACGGCCACGTTCAGTAACAGCCCATTGCCAGCAGCGAATCGCTTCCCCAGAAGCAATGGCCGAGGTTCCGGCTGTCCGCGAAATCGGGCGGTAGGAAGAATTTGCCTGCGTCCGAAGGGCAAACCCACGCTGTGCTTTCCGCGTATAATCCAGAAAAGTATTCTTCCTGGGGGTTCCACATGAGTCTTCCGCGCACGCTCGGCGAACTTCGCCGCAGTAAATTTTCCGAAGAGCGCTTGCAGCATCGCCGCGTGAAAGACGAACTTCGGGATAACCTGACTGCTCGATTGTGCCAGCGTGACGACGCGAGCATTTTTCCGGGTATTGTCGGCTACGATGACACGGTTGTGCCGCAAATTGTGAATGCCATCTTGTCGCGGCACAATTTCATTTTGCTCGGACTGCGCGGCCAGGCGAAAAGCCGCATCCTTCGCGCCTTGACGACCTTGCTCGACTCTGAAATGCCTTACATTTCCGGCTGTGAAATTCGCGACAATCCTTATGCGCCCATCTGCCGACGCTGTCGCGAAGAAGTGGCGCGGCTTGGCGATGCCACGCCAATCTCGTATCTTTCCACTGACGAGCGTTATGTAGAAAAGCTGGCCACTCCCGATGTGACGATCGCGGATTTGATTGGCGACATCGATCCCATCAAGGCCGCGCGCGGAGGCCACGAACTTTCCAGCGAACTGACCGTCCACTACGGCTTGCTTCCCCGCGCCAATCGCGGCATTTTCGCCATTAACGAACTGCCCGATCTCGCCGGAAAGATTCAAGTGGGACTGTTCAACATCATGCAGGAAGGCGATGTGCAGATTAAGGGTTATCCCATCCGCCTGCCTCTCGATGTTGCGATTGTCTTCAGCGCGAATCCTGAGGACTATACAGCCCGCGGCAAAATCATTACGCCATTGAAGGACCGCATCGGGTCGGAGATTCGAACTCATTATCCGGCAACGGTGGATGAAGGCATCGCCATCACCGCCCAGGAAGCCTGGATTCGGCGCAACGGTCACGCGATGTATTTGCCCGCATACATTCAGCAAATCATCGAGCGCATTGCATTTTCCGCGCGCGAAGACAAGAAGATCGACAAGCGCTCCGGCGTGAGCCAGCGGTTGCCGATCACCGCGATGGAAAATGTGATTTCAAATGCCGAGCGGCGCGCCTTGCGCAATAACGAGAAACTCGTAGTGCCCCGCGTTAGCGATGTTTACGCCGCCCTGCCCGCGATTACCGGCAAGCTGGAACTGGAGTACGAAGGCGAGATGAAAGGGGCAGATTTCGTGGGCCGCGAACTCATCCGTGCTGCCATCGCCAAGACTTACGACGAGTACTTCACCGGCGCGAATATGCAGCAGATCGTGCAGTGGTTCGATCTAGGCGGCGAGATTCAGCTTTCGGATTCGGTCTCGGCGTGCGAAGCGCTCGAAAATCTGAAAGAGATTCAGGGATTGATTGAGAAGCTTGGCCCACTCGGCATCTCGCAGAAAGAAGGCGCCGAGCAGCAGGTCTCAGCTGCGGAATTTATTCTCGAAGGCCTGCACGCGCATAAACGTATCGGCCGGAACGAAGAGAGAGTTTTCAAAGCCGGAGAAAAAAAGCCAGAGCCGCAGCCGCAACGCGAGAAAGCATTCGACCCGGAAGAGCGACCATACCGGCAAAGAAGGCAATTTAATTAGTGGCCAGTGGGCAGAAAAACGAACTGTGGTTTCGCTGACCTCCAGCCACTGATCACTGACCACTGCTTTTATGAAACGCATCCGCTACTCCAAATACGTTCCCGATCCAGCGGGCGAGATGAGCATGGAGGATTTGCTCGGCGCGCTCTCCGATTATCTTCTGCAGAGCGGCTTCCAGAGCGATATGTGGTTTGAGATGCCGGATGGCGAGCGCACTCTGGACGACCTTCGGCAGGCAATCGAAAGCGCTTTGCTGGATAGCGATCAGTTCGATGAGCAAATGCGCGAGCGCCTGCAGCAAATGGCGGTAGATGGCGAATTGGACGAACTCATAGAGAAGCTGATCGAACGCATGCAGCAGGAAGATTACATTTCAGTCGATGAACCTTCCGATCCTTCGCGTCCATCAGCTACCGGCGGAAAAATGGGCGAGAATGCTCCTCAAGCTAAATTCGAAATCACCGACAAGAGCCTTGATTTTCTCGGCTTCAAAGCTCTGCGCAACCTGCTCGGTTCATTGGGCAAGTCAAGTTTTGGGCGCCACGATACGCGCGATCTCGCCACCGGCATCGAAGCCAGCGGAGCATCGCGCACGTACGAATTTGGCGACACGCTGAATCTCGACATTACCTCGACCTTGTCGAACGCGATTCAACGCGAGGGCTTGACCCTGCCGCTCAATATCGAGTATTCGGATCTGCAGGTTCACCAGTGCGAGTATCAATCTTCATGCGCGACGGTGCTGATGCTCGACTGCTCGCACTCGATGATTCTTTATGGCGAAGACCGTTTCACGCCCGCAAAGAAAGTTGCCATGGCGCTTTCGCACCTGATTCGCACGCAATACCCCGGCGATTCGCTCTCGCTTGTGCTGTTTCATGATTCTGCCGAAGAAGTTCCGCTCTCGCAGCTTGCACGGGTGAAAGTGGGCCCTTATTACACCAACACCCGCGAAGGTTTGCGCATGGCGCAGAGATTATTGCAACGACAGAAAAAAGACATGAAGCAGATCGTCATGATCACCGACGGCAAACCCTCCGCGCTGACGCTGGAAGATGGGCGAATTTACAAAAACGCTTTTGGACTGGACCCCCTCGTCGTGAGCCAGACATTGGAAGAGGTTTCGAAGTGCAAGCGTGCCGGCGTACTTATCAACACCTTCATGCTCGCCTCCGACTACGGACTGGTGCAGTTCGTGCAGAAAGTCACCGAAATGTGCCGCGGCAAAGCCTATTTCACTACTCCCTACACGCTCGGCCAATATCTATTGATGGACTACATGTCGCGGAAGACGAAGACGATCCACTGAAAGAGCACCTCCCTTTACACCGTCTGATACTCTTTTAGCAACCCATGGCGAATTGCATACGATGTGGGCGCCAGCTCTCCGGCTTTACCCTCGGCAAGAAGGTCTGCCCCTGGTGCCAGCAGCACGAGGCGGCGCAACGTGGCGAACTCCCTGACGATGCGCCGCAACCGGTGATCCGCACTCCGTGGGTTCGGCATCATGAATCCACTATTACCCTGACCCATGTGATTTTTGGCATGAATGCCGCTGTTTTTCTTGCCATGGCGCTGGCGACTCAAACCATCATGGACTTCCCCGTGCCGGACCTTGTGCATTGGGGCGCCAATGTAGGA
>JASHTD010000604.1 GCA_030040725.1 Candidatus Sulfotelmatobacter sp.
GCCAGCGGCCGTGCGCGTCGAGAGTCTCTACATAAGGAGAAATCGCCTGAACTCCTGCCTGCGAAGCAGCGTACATGCTGTTTGCTGAAAAATATTCCACTTCGCCGTGCATCAAGAGCCATAGCGGCCCCCCGCGATAAGGTTCCCCTAAATCGAGCGTGAGGCTATGCGGCTTGGCGAAACCCTGAAATTGCGTCAGCGCAAAATCGCCAAAGAATTGATGCGCCAGGAGAGCCGGTAAAATGTCATGTCCGTGATCATCCCATGCGCCCGCAGGCGGACGCGCATCGTGACTTATTACAACTTTGAACTTTGGATACGGCGGATTCGACGCAAAATACTCATTCGGAAAAACGTCAAGATCTTTTGGATGATCGACCGCCAGCAACCGTACCTGATCCAGATAAACCGCCTCTTCGAGGGGTTCCATAAAGCGGAAGCTCAGGGTTTTGGTAATTCGTGAATCATTGTCATCCTGAGCCGCCGCTTTTTGCGGCGAAGGATCTATGCACTCCCCCGCAGAACGCACAGATCCTTCGCTTTGCTCAGGATGACAAGATGTGAGCGAGGCTTGTTTCTCCCTGACTGTGTTTCCATCTACCTTGACGTACTCCACCGGCCGCGGAATATCTCTCTCCCCAGGCCCAATCCAATGCCCAACCACTCCTGCGCCCAGCATGTCAGCGACAAATTCGTAACGCTTGCCATTCCAGACAAATAGCGTTGGGCACGAACTTCCACGCCGGTCAATCTCAGTAATATCTTGCTGCTTATCCCCTGCGACATTGATTTCATCCTGCAGCACACCGGTCGGCCACAACAGGCGCACAACGTCGGCTTGCTTTGCCTCGCCCAGGCCAACGGTGAGGTACGGTGAATTCTGTCCGAGATAGCCATTCGATCCATAGATTTCGAATTTCTGCCGGTTGCCTCCAGCAAACACTTCAACTTTCGTGCCGATCGCCGACTTGTTGTCGGCGACTCCCTTGAGCGCAAGCCGCAGCCAGTGATTCTGATTTCCGCCCTGATTCCGCAACAGAACCGGCGGCCCTTGATTCTGCGTGATCAGTAAATCGACAGCACCATCGTTGTCGTAATCGCCAGTGATGATAGTGCGCGGATGTTCGAGATGAATTTTGTCGAGTCCAACATCGGCAGTGACGTCTTTAAAGCCATCAGGTCCGAGATTGCGAAAAAGCTTGATTTCGCCCTTGCCATCTTTCGTCTCGCCGACGGCAACGAGATCGACCCATCCGTCGTTGTCGTAATCGAAGGCGGCGATGCCGTATCCTCCTTGAATCCAGTCTGTTTTCGGAAGAGACATACGTTCAAAGCTCTTGCCATGGTCATTCCGCCAAAGAGTCATGCCCTGCCAATCGAAGTGCGTAAATGCCACATCCATCCAGCCATCGTGGTCAAAATCAAGAATAGAAACACCTCGCAGCCCTGTGGGAAAAGAAGTGGGCCATATTCTCCGCGCAATGAATTTCCCCTCCCGTGGATTCTCAAGGATGGTTGGCCCTCCATCAGGAACAACGATGTCGACAGCGCGGTCATTGTTGTAGTCGCTGCCAACAACACTTATGCCACCCGTCGAATGCGCATCTGGCAGCCCTATGCTTTCGGTGACGTTGGTAAATGTCTCATCGCCATTGTTGCGGAACATCTCCATCGCGCCGGCGGCATCGTAATGGCGGGTCACAAAAAGATCGAGGTCACCGTCGTGATCGTAGTCAATGAAAGTAACCCCAAGGCTCGCGTAATTGGTAAGAAGATTTGCATCTTTGTTGACTTCCTCAAAGGTACCGTTCTTCAAGCTGTGAAAAAGCAAGACCTCATCGTTAGTGCTCACCACAAGGTCAGTCCAACCGTCGTTGTCGTAGTCGCCCGCCGTGCAGCCGACTCCGTGAATGTTTTGGGGCAGTCCTGCCTTCTTCGTCACGTCTTCAAACTTGCCGTTACCTACGTTGTGATAGAGCGACATTCCTCCCTGAGATCCGTTGTCGGCTAGGAAAATATCGATCTTGCCGTCGTTGTCGTAGTCGAGAAAACAAGCCCCTGGTCCCGCTGCATCGATGAAACCCGGCAATGCCGGCACGATTGTGGGCAACCCCGCCTCCTTGGTCACATCCACAAACTGCACCTTGATCTGCGGCGGCGGCTTCAGCGCCGCTTGCGGCGACTCGACTGCGCGCGAGTACTGTCCTTGTTCGCCGTACGCCAAACTGATCGGCACGCCAAGTTTTTTCTGCGTGATGTATTGGAACTTCTTCAGATTTTCTCGGGCTTCGTCAGTATGTCCCGATTGCTGGTAGGCGCGCGACAGTCCAAACTCGGCAGAGGCGTGAAAGGGATTTAATTTCAGCGCGCGCTGAAAGGCGTCAATTGCCTCAGGAAACTGCCGCGCCTGCACGTAGGACGCGCCGAGAAAATACCAGGTGTCGGCATCATTCGCGTCAATCTCAGTGACGCGCTTGAAATCGTCGATCGCAGTGTGTGCATCGCCAGTGTTTTTCGCGAGCAGGCCAAGGTTGTACCAGGCTTGCGGGCTTTTCGGATCCTGTTTGATCGTGTCCTTCAAAGCCGCATTAGCTTCATCGAGTTTCTGCAAATTCAGACAAGCAATGCCCTGATTCAAGCGCGCAATCGTCAGCTTGGGATCGAGTTCCTCGGCTTGCTGAAAAGACTTCAATCCCTTCTCGAAAAGCTGTTGGTTCATGTAAGCCGACCCGAGATTATTCAGGCGTGCGGCTTCGATGGGATTAGACTTTGACTGCGTTTGCGGCGCGGTCGCAAATATGCCGAATGCGGCGAGAAGCACGCCGCCAAAGGCGATTGAAATTCGAGGATTCATCTGATCCAAGATTTAATCACAGAGGGAGCTATGAACACAGCGGATTCGCCGTTTAAAGTCAGCTTCGTTACTGCACATCATTCACTAGTGGTATCAAACGACGGAGCAGCGTCAATTCGACCGCAGCAGCGAAGGTTTGTACGGCTTCGCGCCAACCGTGCC
>JASHTD010000605.1 GCA_030040725.1 Candidatus Sulfotelmatobacter sp.
GAGTTCAAACAAATTTTTCCTCAGCCGGGATGGGTCGAGCACGATCCTGAGGAAATCGCCAAGTCGCAATTTGCAGTTGCGGTCGAGGCATTATCGAAAGCGAAGTTGCAGGCGAGTGATGTAAAGGCGATCGGCATCACCAACCAACGGGAGACCACAATTGTTTGGGACCGCTCCACCGGCAAGCCCATCCACAACGCCATCGTGTGGCAGGATCGCCGGACCGCCGATTTTTGCCATCAACTCAAATCGCAGGGCCACGAGAATTTGATTCAGCAGCGCACCGGTCTAGTGATCGATCCGTATTTTTCTGCCAGCAAACTTTTCTGGATGTTAGAGAACATCCCTAGCGCGCGGCAACTTGCCGAGACCGGGCAACTCGCGTTTGGCACAGTCGATAGCTGGCTGATCTGGAAATTAACCCATGGTCGCTTGCACATCACCGACCCCAGCAACGCGGCTCGCACCATGCTTTTTAATATTCACAGCGGCCAGTGGGATAAAGATCTTCTCGCACTTTTTCGCGTTCCGGTTTCAATGCTTCCCGAGGTCCGGAAATCGAGCGAAGTCTACGGAGAAGTCTGCAACGTGCCGGGACTCAACGGCATCCCGGTCGCAGGCATGGCCGGAGATCAGCAGGCCGCGCTCTTCGGTCAGCGCTGCACTGCTCCTGGACTCACTAAGAACACGTATGGTACGGGCTGCTTTCTGCTGCAGAGCACAGGGACTCGCGCGGTTGCTTCGACCAATCGCCTGATCACAACTGTCGCGTGGAAGCTCGGCGATGTTATCGATTACGCGCTTGAGGGCAGCGTCTTCGTGGGTGGCGCGGTCGTGCAATGGCTGCGCGACGGCCTCAGAATCATTCGCTCTTCGTCGGAGGTCGAATCGCTGGCCAACTCTGTGCCAGACAATGGCGGCATTTATTTTGTTCCAGCCTTCGTGGGGCTGGGCGCACCGCATTGGGATTCGTTTGCCCGCGGCTCCATTTTTGGACTGACTCGCGGCTCGACCGCCGCACACATCGCGCGGGCTGCGCTTGAAAGCATCGCTTATCAAGTCGCTGATCTCACCGACGCCATTCAGACGGACACCCAGACGCCGCTTCGCGAACTGCGCGTTGACGGTGGGGCTTCCGCGAACAATACTCTCATGCAATTTCAAGCCGACATTTTGGGTGTGCCCGTTGTGCGCCCTGCGGTTACCGAAAGCACCGCACTCGGCGCAGCGTATCTCGCCGGACTTGCCGCGGGCATGTGGAAAAACGCGGAAGCCATCGAGAAGCTCACGCAAGCACACGATCTCTTCGAGCCGCACATGCTCCCCTCGCATGCACAGGAATTGCGCCAGCGCTGGAGCGAAGCGATCTCACGCTCTCAATCCTGGGAACCACCTTCCTCTGACGCTCCCGCTTGAAACTTCCCGGAAGCATAAGTGATTCAATGCTGGCGATCCGCATGTCTACCACTGGCTTTTTCTGTACCATCTCTGCCAGTCCAGTTCGACCGCCGAAATTCACGCTTGGTTTGAGCGTTTGCTAACCGCCGCTCTGGCTAATCCCCAAATAGTTATTCACTGTGCTTACCGGCAAGCTCAGGCTGCTTGAGATCTGCGGCACCGTCTGCCCCTGGTTGTAGAGGTTGTAGACTTGTTGCGCTTCGGTCAGCGTCACTGTATCCGTGGAGGTGTTTGTGGGTTGCGGTGCCTGTTGTTGAACTGGTGGTTGCGACGCCGTCGCTGAAGGAGCGTTCGGGGCGGTAACCGATGCGAGTGCGCTGGTAATGGCAAGACTCATACAGACTCCTTTCCCTCCCACAGATGTAGGGTCGGCGGATTTTTTGGTTGCTTGAGAGCGATCCGTGAGCTCCTTAGGAAACGGTCATTCGCCAGCTATCCAAAAAGGAAAATTGCTCAGAAAGGGAATGAGCGAAGACAAGCGATCTCTAATGGACGCAGGGCCATCCTCTGCGCGAAAACTAAAGCAAAGATGACTACGTAAAAGTTCGTAAAACTCCCGCGTTCTCACAACTTCAGATTGATAATTAGGTTTGTATGAGGTGCCACGTCGCAGGTATGAAGGAGAAAATATTATGCTTAAAATTGGTTTGCTCGCGCTGACGCTCGCCGCCGCCGCCCTAGTCTATACGGTCACGCCCTTTGCCATTGCGCAAGATAATGGCGGCAACGGTCAGCAGTCGCAGATGGCCGCTCCGATGGAGCATGGCCATGGCCATTGGGATCCGCAAGAGCGGACGGACATGCTGACAAAGCGATTGAATCTCAACTCTGATCAGCAGGCCAAAGTGCTGGACATTTACAAATCGGATCAATCACAAATGGAGAGCATGCGCTCGGATTCCTCGCTATCGCGTGACCAACGCCACGCGAAGATGATGGACATCCACAAGGCTTCAGATGAGCAGATTCGCGGACTTCTCGATCCCGACCAGCAAAAGAAGTGGGATGAGATGCAATCGCGCCGTCACGAGCGGATGGAGCAGCATGATAACGGACAGGCTCCGCCGGCACAACCACAACCGCAGTAATCGAATTTGGTTCGCGGCGCAGATTTGACCCAACAACAAACTGGCTCCTCGCATAGAAACCGAGGAGCCAATCTTTTCGATATTCTCACGCAAGTTTGCAGCTCGTTTTTCTACTGCATGTTGCAGCACTTCACTGCTGCAGCGTTGTCTCAGATTTCGGAGGCTTCTGCGACAACTGCGACGGCGTCGGTAATTGCGATTGATCCCATCCCCCGCCCAAGGCTTCAATGAGAGCCACCGCCGAAGTC
>JASHTD010000606.1 GCA_030040725.1 Candidatus Sulfotelmatobacter sp.
GCGCTCGGCCTCGCGGCGATCCGTGATGTCTTTCAATACATGAATAGTCTGAAGACTTTCGCCCGAGGCTCCGTGCACGCGCGAAGTAGAAACCAGATAGGTGCGGTCGAGGGCGGGATGGACGAATTCGTCTTTGCACTCGCCTCCTGAGCGGCAAAACGGGCAGGAATAAAGCGTCGGCTCATTCGTAAGGGCGAGCAGAGCACGCATGTTGACGCCAATCAGTTCGCTGGGTGCAACTCCGATCATGGCAGCCAGTGAGCGGTTCACCCTCAGGACCTTATCGCTTTCGTCATGCACCACGATGTAGTCGGTGATGGCGTCGAAGATTTCCAGCCAGTGGCGGCTCGCTCGCTCCATTCGGGTGAACAGGCGCGCATTCTCGAGAACCATGGCGGCATGACTGGCGATGGCTTGCAGCAGTTCTCGATCTTCGGCATTGAGTGCGCCCGCGCGTCCTGAGAGACAGAGCAGACCCGCCAGTTCGCCGTCTGAAGCGCCGATACGTACCGTCACGCAATTGTCCCAACCAAGAGCTGAAGCCAGTTCCGGCGTGAAAAGTTCCGCAGCGGAACCAGAAATAATCGTGCCGGCTTGTTTTGCGGCTAACTGCATGAGGGCTTGCGCAATCTGTTGCTGCAGCCCTCGATCTTCCCCGGGAGGGGCCGGAATCTCGTGCATCGCGCTGGACCGGTCCACATCGGGCGGGGAGAGAGACGCTTTGCCCGAAGAATCTTTGGTGGATTGCTGATGCAATACGACGATCTCGGCTTTTCTGTCCTGAAAAAGGGCTAGGGCGCCGCTGCGAGCCCCGGACAGTTCGATGGCGCAATCGACGAATTTGCGTGCAAATTCGGGCAGGCGCATCGCACCGTCAATTTCGCGGGTGAGCCTGCTTAACGCTTCGGCGCGCCGGCGGTGCTGTTCCGATTGATGCAGGTTGTGCGCCGCCTCGAGCACCACCGACACATGGGTCGCGAGAGCCCGGGCGCGGCGAATATCCTGTTGCGAGATTCCGCTCTGGTCGAGGCGATCGAGCACTCCGAACATGCCCAGCAGGGATCCTGCGGCGCCCACCAGAGGGACAGTGAGAAACTGTCGAGCTTGGTATTGCGAGATCACCTTGATATTCACGCCGGGAACTTTTGTTAGATCGTCGGACCAGAAAACTTCCTTGGCCCGCAATGCCCGCGTCGCAACGCCTTCGGGAAAGATATAATCCACCCGCTGCGGTTCGCCACGATCAGCGGCGTAGCGCACGCGGAATTCCCCATGCTCTTGCAGAGCCACGAAACACCGCCCAAATCCCAGGAAATCCGCAGCACGCACTACAAATGCTTGCAGCGAATGTTCGAGGTCCCCGCTGGAGCTCAGCTCAGACGAGATCTCCAGGAGCTGATGGAGTTCCCGCGCCTGCCCCTGAGCTGTCGAGCATAGTTCGGCATGGGCCACAGCCACCGCCCCGAAGCCGGCGATCGCCATGACCAGCGATTTCTCTTCCACGGTAAAAGTACCCGTTTGTCGGGGATAAACCAGGATCGCTCCCTGGGTATGCGATGTGCGCAAAGGCGCAGCAATCAGGGTTCCGGCAGAAACCAGAGATCCCAGCGAAGGCTGTTCGGTGCTGATGCTGATGGAAATTGCCTCTCCGGCCGAAACCGCTCGCTGCGCCAGATCGGCCGCGATGCGGATGGTCTGCCGATCATGGGCGGCGCGGAAGGCGACCCCCAGTTGCGGAGTCTCGGCTGAAACAGCTCGCAGCTCAAAGGGGCCGTCGCGGCGAAGTAAAACCGATACGAGACGGGTCCGAAGCAACACACGCACTCGATCGGCCAGCGACTCGATGACAGAGACAACATCCGGAGTTCCGTGCAGGACATTCGCAACGTCGGCCAGAATCTCCGCGCGGCGATGCTCTTCGCGCGAGGCTTCGCCTAGGCGCGTCGCTTCCAATAAACTTCCCAGATGTCCCGCCAGAATGGTGGCTTTGGTCGCAAGGTCGTCATTGAAAAAGTGTTCCTTAGAATCATGCAGGAAAGTGGCCGCGCCGATGACTTCGCCGAAAACCACCAAAGGAGCGGCCATCAGGGATCGAGCTTCAAACTGATGCGCCGCCGGAAACGAGGGATTTGGCTGCCAGTTGTTGACAAAAATCGTCTTGCGCTTCCGCACCGCCTCAGAGGTAATGGCGCTTTGTTGAGGCAGCAGGCGCAAACCAATGAACCGCGCCGCCATTTTGCCATCGGCCTGCTCCCCGATCAGTTCGTCGGCCGCGTGGAGGCGCCAGAAATAAACTCCGGTCACCTGGAAGAACTCGCGGCAGGCGCGACAGAAAAGCTCGATCAGCGAAGCTGCATCCCCGCGACCGGCAGCTTGATTCGCGATTTGCAGAAGCAACTGTTGGAAGGCCTCCTCGGAACCGGGCAGGACTGTGCCTTCCACCGAGCTCTTCGAATCTGGGCCTAGGTCTTTCAGGGCCTAACCCCTTCGCGCCGACCAATGGGATTAAATCTCATAAGTGATTGAAACTATTGGAAAAATACGTCTGCATCTCATTTTGAGTCAAGTAAAATGGCGCGACGGGTGCCCAACTGTGAAATCCCGAGAAAAACGCCGCATTCTTGATCTCAACTTGAGAACTCTTTATAACCCACGCGAACAATGAGACGGGACTAATTTCCAGACGAGGCTGCTCAACATGCCTCAAAATTGATCTAATCCTTGCTGTTTCAATTACATCCGCTGCATTACTTTGGTTTTCCCAAAATCCCATACGTGGCCACGGCGTTGCTCCTGGAAGATCACCACGATTGTGCCGGAGGAACTGTGTCTTTGCGTAGAGGGGGAATCGCCGTCCTTATCACTGCAATCGCAATCATCGCAGGTGGAGTGGTAACCGGAGCTGAGAGCCAAAATC
This sequence comes from Candidatus Sulfotelmatobacter sp., assembly GCA_030040725.1. Classification (GTDB taxonomy): domain Bacteria; phylum Acidobacteriota; class Terriglobia; order Terriglobales; family Acidobacteriaceae; genus Sulfotelmatobacter. Next base: position 2,918 of record JASHTD010000606.1, read on the forward strand.
AGAGCCAGACACAGGATTCGCAAAACGAGATTGTTCGCCGGGCAAAGGTCAAGGTGCAGCCGATTTATCCGGACCTGGCGAGGAAGATGAACCTTACTGGCACGGTGAAAGTTTCCGTGGTGGTAGCTCCCAATGGCATGGTCAAAGAGGCCAAAGTGGTTGGGGGACATCCCGTGCTGGCCGGCGCAGCGCTGGATGCGGTGAAGAAGTGGCGTTTTGAGCCGGCATCGGTGGAAACCTCAGGAGTGGTGGATTTCAAGTTTGAAGCTCAGTGATCGCGGGAAGCGCTTCAGCCGGAGGAACGGCATGACGATTGGGAAAAAGCTGTACCGGAATTTCGGAATCATCCTCAGCATGGTGGTCGTGCTGTTCATCGTGAACCTGCTGGCAGTGCACAGAGAACACGCCGCAAAAGACGCGGCCAAGGTATCGCTGGAATTGGCCGATGCTACCAACGATGTGCGCTTTCAGATGATGCAGAACCGTCTGTATCTGAGCAATTACCTGCTCAGCGGCGACACCCGCGAAGTCGACCGCATGAACGACGGGTTGCGAGTTCTCGGCGAAAAACTGCAGCAGGCAAAGACCCTTTCCAACTCCGATCAGGAACGAACCGCCCTCAGCAAGGTGGACCAACTCGAGCAGGCATGGGCAAAAGAGTTCGCCCAGCCGTTAATCGACAAGCGCAAGGATGTGGATTCGGGAAATGCCACGGTGGCTGAACTACAGATCTATTACCTGCAGAAAGACGCATCTTCCTGGGTGAAAAATTCCACTGAAGCCCTTGATGTGGCCGATGGCGAGAACCGCAAACTGGTCGAAGAAGGCCGCAAGTCAGATGAGACCGCCAGCACTTTGACAATTCTTGCGGCAATCATCAGCACTATGGTCGCACTCGGACTCGGTGCATTCGTCGCCTTCCGGACTGCTAAAGAAATCACCGAACCCCTGACCAATCTGATGAAGGTCTCGCGCCAGATCGGTGACACCGGAGACCTCGAACATACGATTGACGTCAACCGTCAGGATGAAATCGGTGAATTGGCGCGCACCTTCGCCAAGATGGTGAATTACCTCAAAGAGATGGCCGGCGTTTCAGAAGCGATTGCCGGCGGGGATCTCACAGTCGAGGTCAAGCCTCGGTCGACTCATGACACCCTCGGCAACGCCTTCGCCAAAATGGTGGAGGGCCTGGGACGGCTGGTGCGCAGCGTTCGTGACGCTTCTGCGCAAGTAGCCAGCGCTTCCGGGCAGGTCGCCAATGCTTCGGACGATTCGGCGAAGATCGGCCTGCAGGCTTCCTCCGCCATCGACGAGGTCACCAGCACCATGCACGAGATGAGCGTAAACGTTCAGAACATGGTGAAGAGCACCCAGGTGCAGGCTTCGAGCGTGAGCGAGACCTCGGCCTCGATTGATCAGATGGTCGCTTCCATTCAGCGCGTGGCCGACACCGCCAAAGTGCTGCTCGACATTTCGAACCGCTCGCGCGAAGAGGTGCACAGCGGCATCACGACCATGGAAAAAGCGACCGACGGCCTGAACCGCATCAACGCCACCATCACCAGTTCAGGAGAGATCATCGGCGCCCTCGGCCAGCGGGCTGACGACATTGGAAAGATTATCGAAGTCATTGACGATCTGGCGGAACAGACCAACTTGCTGGCCCTGAATGCCGCCATCGAGGCGGCACGCGCCGGCGAGCATGGCCTCGGCTTTGCCGTAGTCGCCGACGAAGTCCGCAAGTTGGCGGAAAAGTCAGCGCAGTCCACCAAAGAAATTTCGGAGCTGATCCAGAGCATTCAGAAGGAAGCCCGCAAAGCGGTCGAAAACATGGATCGATCCACGGGCATCGTCAATGAAGGCCTGGATCTCGGCGGCGAATTGAATGCCGCGCTGCGAAAGATCTCGAACGTGGTCACCGAAGTCTACAAATTCGCGCAAGAAATCGGCGCAGCCACGAATGAGCAATCCCACGGTTCGTCTCAAATTGCACGCGCCACCACCCGGCTGAACGAAATCACCCACGAGATCAACTCCGCAGTCGAAGAACAGGCATCGGGCGCGCAAGCCGTCGTAAAAGCCATGGAGCGCATGCGCGAACTGGTGCAGCAATCGACTTCCGGTTCGACCGAACTGGCGGCATCGGCCGAGCAGATGTCGAAAATGTCGCGTGGTCTGCTCGATCACATGACCCGTTTCACGCTCGATGAGAGCTCTGAGGAACTAGCCTTGGAAGAGAAAACTTCGAAGTCTCGCAAGGCTGCGGCCGCGCGTGCCTAGGACCGGCTATCGATGAACCGTGAACTTCACATCGTCGGCTTTCAGGTGGGGCGCGAGACTTACGGCGTCCCCATCACTTCCCTGCACGAAATCGTGCGCGTGCCGGAGATCACTGCCGTTCCCGACGCGCCCGACTATCTCGAAGGAGTCATCAACCTTCGCGGAAAGATCGTTTCTGTGATGGACCTGCGCAAGCGCTTCGGCGACAAGCAGGCAAAACTGAAGAAGCAAAATCGCATCCTGGTGGTGGAGCATTCAGGCAAGCTGGCCGGACTGATTGTCGATTCCGCTTCGGAAGTTCTCAAAATTGCCGGCGAGGATATCGAGGCTCCGCCGGCTGCGTTTCAGGAAGGCGGCCTCAACTGCGTCACAGGACTCGGCAAAGTAAAGGACCGGCTCATCGTGCTGCTCGATATGACCCGGCTGCTGGCGCCGGAGAATCTGCTGCAGGAAAAAGCTGCCGCGGAAGAAAAGGGTGGCAAGCCGGAAGCAAAGGCAGTTGCGGCACGCTAGATAAGCGGCTGGGAATCGACCACCGGGTAATCGCTGTCGATTTTGGAATT
>JASHTD010000607.1 GCA_030040725.1 Candidatus Sulfotelmatobacter sp.
CGCACGCAGCAGGAAGCGAATGAGTTGCCGGCGGAGAAGATCGACAACCTGGTGCGCATGCTGCAGGCGCCGAAGACGCAAACCTCGAAGATTCTTCTGAAGGCCGTGGGGCGAATGTTTCTGGTGGATCAGAAGGACATTTGCTACGCCTCGATTGAGGACGGGGTGATCACGGTAGTCACGGCGGGAGGCGCTGGCATGGAAGGACATTCGAACTGCCGGACGCTGGAAGAGCTGCTGGACAGTCTCGATCCGGGAGTTTTCTGGCGGGCGCACCGGTCGTATGTGGTGAACATCAATCGTATTCGCGAAGTGGTGCCGTGGTTCAAGAGTTCCTATCAGCTGCGCATGGACGACAAAAAGCAGAGCGAGATTCCGGTGAGCCGGGCGCAGACGAAGCGGCTGCGCGAATTGTTCGGGCTGTGAGTTGGACCTTCCTGAGTCGCGAGGCCAGAGCGAACCGCCGCCATTGGTGGCTCTGAGATCCCTCGCCCCGCTAGTGAAAGCGCGGGGCTTCGGGATGACGCAACCCGATAAGGCGCAAAAAGAAGAAGCCGATCTGCTGCGTTAAGGCAGTCACTGCCTTATGCACTGCCTGTGTATTTTCTGTGCTTGCCTCGAGGCTGCGCGCGGGCGAAGATGTCGGTAGATAAAGATAAGGCCCATGCCCACGGCTGCCAAACTTCCTGATGAATCTGAACTGTCTCCTTCGGCGGCGAAGCTGCGTTTACTTAAGCGCCTGCGCTGCACGCTGCGCTACGAAAAAAAAGCGTGGGAAGCGGGCGCGGTAATGGTGGCCGGAGTGGATGAAGTGGGGCGGGGATCGCTGTTCGGGCCAGTCGTAGCGTCGGCGGTGATTCTCGACCGCGGATATCGGATCCGGGGGCTGAGAGATTCGAAGTTGCTGCTGCCCGAGCGGCGCGAACTGCTGGCCCCGAGAATTCGCGAACATGCGATTGCGTGGGCCGTCGCCGCGGTGGACGCGGCGCGCATCGATCAGATCAATATCTATCACGCATCTCGGCTGGCGATGCGGGAGGCGGTGATGCGGCTGGCGCCGGCGGCCGATCATCTGCTGATCGATGCGATGCGGCTCGATTGCGATTTGCCGCAGCGGGCGATTATCCACGGAGACGCGCTTTCGGCTTCGATTGCGGCGGCATCGATTCTGGCGAAGGTGGAGCGGGACCGGATCATGTGCGAGTGGGATGCGGTGTTTCCGGAGTATGGGTTGGCCTCGCATAAGGGCTATAGCACGCCGCAGCATATTGCAGCATTGCAGCAATACGGGCCGACGCCGCTGCACCGCCAGTCGTTCGCGCCGGTGTGGAACAGCCCGGTGCAGCAGGTGATGGAGTTCGAGTGAGGATGTCCGCACGTTCTGGCGGCCGTTCGAGCCCGCGCGAGATCCCTCGCTCCGCCTGGCTTCGCTCGGGATGACGCAGTCAGGAAGGATGGCTGGAATTTCAAGCACAGCCAGTGCGAAGACGCTGCCCCATGCAGGTCCCCGTTCGACGTGCTCACTGCGCTTACTTGCTCAGGCTCTCCGCCCGCTGGTGAAAGCGCTTCGGGATGACGCATCCGGGCAATCTTCCGTAACTCAACTTGGCTGTTTCCGAACCCGCCAGCTCCCATTTACAATGCAACCTGCCCTAGAAACGGTGGCACCTTATCGCGGGCCGGGACATGAGCCCGCGACATCAAATGACGTAAACAGGGAAGCGGATGGCGACCACAAAAACCGACCCCAAGCTGACAATTCCGGGCAGCAAGAAATCGGGCAATTACGAAGGTCTGACGCGCGAGCAACTGATCGAAGCCTACCGCATTATGTACACCTCCCGGCGGATCGATGACCGGGAAATCCTCCTCAAGCGCCAACAGAAAATCTTCTTCCAGATGTCGGGAGCCGGGCATGAGGCGATTGGCGCGGCGGCCGGCCTGATGCTCAAGCCAGGCTATGACTGGTTTTATCCGTACTATCGCGACCGCTCGCTGTGCCTTGCGCTGGGCGTAAAGCCGCTGGAAATGTTTCTGCAGGCAGTGGGAGCGGCGGATGATCCCAGCTCGGGCGGACGGCAGATGCCTTCGCACTGGGGATACAAACGGCTCAATATTGTGACGCAATCTTCGCCGACGGGATCGCAGATTCTGCAGGCGGTGGGATGCGCGGAAGCGGGAAGATATTTTGCGCAGCATCCAAGAGCGGCGGAGGTTCCGCAATCGCAATCCCCACTTCTCGCAAAAGAGGCGAGAAATGGGGCACCCATTGAAAACCCACTTATCACAAAGGACGCGGGACCCTTCGACTCCGCTCAGGGCAAGAATGGGGCACCCAGAGCTGATCTCGATTACCGGCAATTCAAAGACGTCAGCTTTCACGGTGACGAGGTCACTTACGTTTCTCTGGGAGATGGAACGTCGAGCGAGGGCGAATTCTGGGAGGCGCTGAACGCCTCCGCGCTGAACAAGCTGCCGGTGATTTTCTGCGTGCAGGATAACGGCTACGCGATCTCGGTGCCGGTAGAAGTACAGACCGCCGGCGGAAGCATTTCGCGGCTGGTTTCGGGCTTTCCCAATTTTCATTTCGAAGAAGTGGACGGCACCGATCCGGTGGCGAGCTGCGCGGCATTTCAGCGGGCGGTGCGATATTGCCGCGAAGGCCATGGTCCGGCGCTGGTGCACGCGCACGTGATTCGTCCATATTCGCATTCGCTTTCGGACGATGAACGGTTGTACCGGCCGGATTCGGAACGGGAGCGCGATTCGGCGCGCGATCCGGTTTCGCGCACGCAAATGTTTTTGCTGCGCGAGGGAATTCTCGATGCCAAGGGCATCAATGAACTGGAAAAGAAAGTCGAAGAAGATTTGCAGGCTGCGGTCGATCAGGCGCTGGCTGCGCTGCCGCCCGCGCCGGAGAGCGTGATGCAGTTTGTGTACTCGCCGGACATCGATCCCACGTCGGCAATGTTCGATGTGCCGGCGGCGAGCGATTCGGGCGATGGAAAGAAGGCGGCGCGGACGATGGCGGATTTGATC
>JASHTD010000608.1 GCA_030040725.1 Candidatus Sulfotelmatobacter sp.
GTACTACATTCCAATCCTGCTTTGCCGCCTCCACGGTTGCAGGGAACGCGATTCTTGACCCGCCGCCGGCATACGGGCCGGGAAACTGGCCTGCCAATAACTACTTTCCGAAGTCGGCCCGAGCGGTCAAGTTCGCCAATTACAATGGCGGCAACGGCGGCGACTATCGACTGCAGCCTTCGAGCCCATACAAAAATAAAGGTACCGATGGCAAAGATATTGGAGCCGATGTGGATGCAATCCGGGCGGCAACGGCCGGCGCGGAATAGAGTCTGATTGCATGCCGGCATGAAAATACTGTGGGTAAAGGCTGGCGGACTGGTTCCACCCGATACTGGCGGGAAGATTCGCAGCTATAACATTCTCCGCGAACTAGCGCACCACCACTCCATCACTTTTTTTTCCTTCTACGCCGCACATGATAACGATCAGCATGGCGGCTTAAAGAGCATTTTTGATCGCATCGTCTGCCTGCCGTTGAAACTTCCAGAAGCGAAGAGTGCGGCCGAGATGTTGAGCTACGGCATTCGCCTGCTTTCGTCGCAACCCTACAGCGTCGCGAAATTCTGCTTGCCCGAAACCCGGCGGAGAGTGCGGGCGCTGGTCGACGAGGAAAAGTATGATGTCATCGTCTGCGATTTCATGGCGGCTGCGGGCGCAATTCCGTGGTCTTCGCCGGTTCCCAAGGTTCTGTTCACTCATAATGTGGAGGCAACCATCTGGCGTCGGCACTACGAAGTTGCCGCGAATCCAATGTGGAAAGCCATTTCCTGGCTGGAATGGAAAAAAATGAAGGGCGCAGAGCAAAGATATCTGCGCCTCGCCAACCACGTGCTCACCGTTTCGGAGGGGGATCGCGATGCCTTTGCCGGTGTCGTCGATCCAGCGAAGGTAACTATCATCCCTACCGGCGTTGACATTGAGTACTTTCAGCCGCTGGCGCTGGAGCAAAAACCCAATTCGATCGTGTTCACCGGCTCCATGGATTGGCTTCCCAATGAAGACGCCATCATTTATTTTCTTGACGAAATTTTCCCTTCGATAAGAGAGCAATGCCCCGATGCAACTCTCGAGGTAGTGGGCCGAAAGCCTTCGCGCAAACTCCTGGCTCGCGCGCAACAAGAAAAAAATGTAACACTCACCGGCTGGGTGGAAGATATTCGGCCCCATGTGGCGCGCGGATCCGTATGCATCGTGCCCTTGCGGATTGGGGGAGGCACGCGGCTTAAAATTTTTGAAGCGATGGCGATGGCCAAACCGGTCGTGTCAACTTCAATTGGGGCCGAGGGGCTGCCCGTTGAGTCGGGCGAGAATGTCTTACTTGCGGACACCCCTCAGGATTTCGCCGATCGGGTGGTATCGCTGCTGCGGGATTCGTCTGAGAGGAAGCGAATCGGCAACGCCGCACGCGCGTTGGTGCAAGAAAAATACGGCTGGCCAAGGATTGCTGAAATCTTCGCTGAGACTCTGCAGGCTATTATGTCTCGTGCGCACGAATGACCGCTGCGAAGGCAAACGGAGATGCGGCCAGAGGGCTATTGTTGAAGGCGAGTATTTCGGCTACCAGCAAATCCCTTCGTAGAACGGTGCATCATCCGCACGATGAGCCTTGTTGAGATTCACGAGGTCAATCACGGTCTGGTCTTTGCGCAGCCGCCTCACAAGATCTTCTGTGGTTACCGACTTGTTGCCCAGGATCACGACTTCACCCCATTGCAGCACAGCGTCCAAATCGGACGACAGCAGCGATCCGATGTGCGGAATAACTTCTTCAATGTACTGCCGGTTCGAGCCGGCAAGTCGGCCCAGGCTGACATCCCGATCCCAGATTTTCACTTCATATCCCTCGCCAAGCAGGCGTTTCACCAGTTGCACCTGGGGGCTTTCCCGCAAATCGTCGGTGCCCGCTTTGAAGCTTAATCCCAGCTGTGCGACTTTTCTTTTGTTGGCGCGCATCACGGCTTCCACCGCACGTTCAATGTGCTCAGAGTTGCTGAGCATCAACGACTCCAGCATGGGCAGCTTGAGATCAAGCTCCTTGGCTTTGTACGTCAACGCCCGCAAGTCTTTTGGGAGGCAGGATCCTCCGAACGCAAAGCCTGGAGATAGGTACGCTGGCGAGATGTTCAACCGCGTGTCGGACGTGAAAATCTCAGTTACAGCTTGCGTGTCAACGCCGAGCTGTTTGCACAAAGTTCCCAGTTCGTTGGCAAATGTAACTTTCACGGCGTGGAATGCGTTCGAAAAATATTTCACCATTTCAGCAACTGCAATACTCGTTTCGAACACTTTGCCGGGAGTTTTGCTGTAGAGTTCGCGCAGGGGTGCGAGTTGAGCTGCATCTTGCGCGCCAAAAATCGTGTAGGGCGGCTGGAGGAAATCCGCAACCGCGGTGCCTTCCCGCATGAATTCAGGATTGTAAGCGGCGCTAAAATCCCGGCCGGCCCGTTTATCGCTTTCGGTCTCGAGAATGGGAATAACAATAGTTTCGGTTGTACCTGGTAACACCGTGCTGCGCAAAACAAAAGTATGATGACTTGTTTTCTTTCTCAGGGCAGCGCCGATCTCGTGCGCCATTTTCTCGATGTGGCTCAAATCCAGCTTGCCGTTCCGCAGGCTTGGTGTGCCCACACAAACAAACGATATGTCTGAGTCGAGCACTGCCGCCGTCGAGTCAACTGTGGCGTGAAGACGGCAGGCTTTGTGGCCTTCGGCCACGAGTTCATTCATGCCAGCTTCGATGATGGGGCTGCGCCCGCTCTCCATCATTTCCACCTTCGCTGGATTCACATCCACGCCGATCACGCGATGCCCCATGGAAGCGAAACACGCGGCAGACACTGACCCTACGTATCCCAAACCGAACACGCTAATCGACAAACTCACTCGTGAGGCCTCTGCTTGAAGAATCCTGAGCGCGGGAACGCTTTCTCCGGCATGGCAATTCTAAACTTTCAATATAGCAATCGCAGTGAGAGTGCACAAAGCGTGATATACCGAAGTCACATCGCTCGTCGCCGCGATAAAGCCTTTCCGTCTGAACGAGTTGGCAATTGCGCTCGTGATGTTTGTGTCTTTTCGCGTGTCCTCAGATGCGCTTGAAAGGCTTCGGCAGGGTAACATGTGATTTGTGGCCACACTCCCGCCCACAAAATGGAAGCGCCTCACCCAAATGAAGTGGGGTGAGGCCGCCACTCGCCTTCGGCAGGAGTTCTTCAAACGTGTTGACTTGTTTCTGTACCGTTCGCGAATTGGCTATCCTGCGCCTCGATTGCGCAATGCATCCCCGAGTCACGCGAAATTGGATGCAGCGAAATTCTTTTTTGACACCGACCAGATTCGCACTCGCGCCGATCTGTTGCGCACCCATCTGCCAAATGAGGCGGATGCAATTATCCGCGAGGCCAACGAGATTTGCCGCCATGAATTCCGTCTCCTGGGATGCGAGAAGATCACCATCGGGCCGGAAATCGACTGGAATTTTTCGGAAGGCGAGCGAGATGTGCGCGAACTCCCATGGTTCAAAATCAATTTCCTCGATTTCGATTCAGTCGGCGACCACAAATTCGTATGGGAGTTGAATCGTCACCAGCATCTTGTCACCCTCGCGAAGGCCTGGGTTCTAACCTCCAACGCTGAGTATGTCACCGAACTCGCGGCGCAGTGGCGCTCCTGGCAGATGTCGAATCCGTATCCTTTGGGCATCAATTGGGCCAGCACGCTGGAAGCCGCGTTCCGCAGCCTTTCCTGGCTTTGGGTGCGGCATCTGCTCGGCGGTTGCGCGCAGCTTCCCGATAGTTTTCGAACCGACCTTCTCCGCGGGCTCCAGTTGCATGGACGCCATATCGAGCGTTACTTGTCGACATACTTTTCACCCAACACGCATCTTCTCGGCGAGGCAGGTGCGCTCTTTTTCATTGGTACATTGTGCCCCGAGATTCCAGCTTCGAGGCGGTGGCGAAATTTAGGGTGGAAGATTCTTCTCCGTGAGTCCGAACGGCAGGTGCGACCAGATGGCATGTACTTCGAGCAAGCTTTGTACTATCACGTATACGCGCTCGATTTTTTCCTGCACGCTCGTATTATCGCTAATCGAAATGGAATTGCGATTCCAAAACAGTTTGACGACGTGCTCAGGCAAATGCTCGACGTTCTGCTGGCACTTTCAGAAAACGGGCCAATCGAAGGCTTTGGCGACGACGATGGCGGAAGAGTATTTAACCCCCGCCGCAACCACGTTGAGTACATGACCGATCCACTGCCGATCGGCGCCGGTCTTTACGGTGCTAAGTATGCAATCGCTACACTGACCGAGGAAGCCATCTGGCTTCTCGGTGAGAAAGCCATTCAGTCGCTCGCTGACCGGCCTGCGGCGCGGGTTGCGGCATCGCAAGCGTTACCGGCGGGCGGCATTTATCTGATGAACGATTCCGTACCTTTTGCGCAGCAACTGATGATCGACGCCGGTCCACAAGGTGTTGGCAGTTGCGGGCATGGGCACGCCGACGCGCTGAGCATCCGGTTATCGATGGATGGGCGGCGCTTTCTGATTGATCCCGGCACATACTGCTACGTCTCCGCGGCCGACGACCGAAACTACTTCCGGGGTACTGGCGCGCATAACACAGTTCGAGTGGATGGGCTGGATCAAGCGATTCCGCGCGGGCCGTTCGCATGGAGTTCGATTCCCCAGGTAAAAGTCGAAAGCTGGATCAACGGGCAAACCTTCGATTGCTTTCTTGGCAGCCATGACGGATACGGGCTTTCCAGCCTGGTTATGCATCAACGATTGATCTTTCATGTGAAAGGTGGCGTGTGGCTAATCAGCGATCTTATCGAAGGGCGAGGAGATCATCTCCTCGAAAGCTTTTGGCATTTCGCTCCTGAAATTGAAGTGGCAAAGGTCGGGGATGCGATTAGCGCTGAATATCCTAAGGCTGCCGAGGGCAAGAGCACGCCGGGCTTGGCATTCGTTCTCGATCGCAATTCTCAATGGCGAGCCGACGTCGCAACAGGCTTTGTGTCTCCTGCGTATGGAGACAAACAGGCTGCACCAGTGCTTCGTTTCAGCACAAAGACGAAAGTGCCCGAGCATTGCGGAATTCTGCTGGTGCCTCGAACCAGGCAGTGTGATGCGGGGGATTTCCGCAGCATCGGAGAAAAGTCGCAACGCGCAGTTCGCGCCTATCGCTACCAGATGCGTGGCTCGAGTGAGTTTTTCTTTTTCGCGGGAGAGAATATTGCTTGGACCTGTGGTCCTTGGACAAGCGACGCGAAGTTACTCTATTGCCGACTCGAAGGTCGCCGGTTGATGCACATTATTGTGGTTGCCGGGACCTTCGCTGCTTGTGGCGGCGTGCGCTTTATTTCGCAGTCTTCGAGCTCGGCAAATGTCGAATGGGTTTACGGTTCCGAGATTCAGCCGCCGGCGGGCGCCTCAGCGGCGGTTCTTGCACACGAGTTGGCGGTGCATGATTCTGACATTCTCGACTCAGTGCGCTGATCAGATCTGCTTGTAAGCCGGTACGTAGGAAAACGTATGTGTGGTATCTCGGGAATCCTTGAGTTTGATCGAGACGCGACCGTTGATTCCGGTGTTCTGCGGGGGATGTGTGAAGTCATGGCTCACCGCGGTCCGGACGATGACGGGTTTTTCGTGCGCGGGAAGATCGGTCTCGGCATGCGCCGGCTGAGCATCGTCGATTTGGCCACCGGCCATCAACCGATCAGCAATGAGGACGGCTCGCTCTGGATTGTTTTCAATGGCGAGATATACAACCATCGAACACTGCGCGAGCAATTGATCACCCGCGGCCATCAATACCGCACCCAGAGCGATACAGAAACCATCGTCCATCTCTACGAAGAATACGGCAAGGACTGCGTGCAGCACCTGCGCGGCATGTTCGCGTTTGCCATCTGGGATGCGAAGCGCAAATCCCTTTTCATTGCCCGCGACCGGCTAGGCATCAAACCGCTGTACTATCACCTCACACCTGACAAATTTCTCTTTGGCTCGGAGATCAAAGTTCTGCTGGCGCATCCCGGCGTGCGTGCGGAATTCAGTCGCAACATTCTTCCGGAATATCTCGCCTTTGGCTATCTGTCGGGTGAAGAGACGTTTTATGCGGGTGTGCGCAAGCTGATGCCGGGCCACTGGGCAGAAGTCAACGAGCAAGGAAACCTGCGGCTCGAACAGTATTGGGGTCTGCCTTCACATGGAGATGGCGGCGTTCGCGAAGAAGTTCATGAAGATCGAGAGCACGACGAGCGATATTACGTAGAGAGCTATCGCGAGTTGCTGGAAGGTGCGGTATCCAGCCATCTCATGAGCGATGTTCCGCTCGGCGTGTTTCTGAGCGGCGGCCTCGATTCCAGTGCCGTCGCCGCGTTGATGACCAAGATCAGGCGAGCGCCCATTCAGACATTCTCAGTCGGTTACGCGGAGCAAACCTACAGCGAATTGCCATATGCCAGAGCCGTTGCCAGGCATTTAGGTTCTGAGCACCACGAAGTGCTGGTAAGTTGCAAAAATTTTTTCTCGGCGCTGCCAAAGCTGATTTGGCATGAGGATGAGCCGATCGCGTGGCCTTCGAGTGTGGCGCTTTTTTTCGTGGCGCAATTAGCCCGTGCGGACGTCAAAGTGGTTCTCACTGGAGAAGGCAGCGACGAAACGCTGGCAGGCTACTCGCGCTATGCCTTCACGTTGAAGAATCTTGCGTTCGACCGCGTTTATCGGAACGTTGTGCCGAGCGCGGTGCGGCGTCATCTGCGCGAGTTCATCGCCAGTTCTTCCTGGGTTTCTGCCAATTCGCGCCGGAAGCTTTCACACAGTTTTCTCGGGCTCGATGGAGAATCCTGGACTTCGCTTTACTTCGACAATTTCCTTTCCGCATTTAATCAGGCCGATCAAGGGGCTCTGCTGACGGATGAATTTCGTGACTCAATTCGCGCAGGATCAGCCTACTGCAACGTGCTCCGATACTGGGAGCAGTCTTCTGGCGACCTTCTTCAGCGGCTGCTTTACACCGACATCAAGACGTATCTGGTCGAGCTGCTGATGAAGCAAGACAATACGAGCATGGCGGCGTCCATCGAAAGCCGAGTGCCATTTCTCGATCATGTGCTCGTGGAATGGGCCGCGCGCGTGCCCGCCAGAATTCAGATCCGCGGCACCGCAGGCAAGCAGATTCTGAAGAAGGGGATGGAAGGCCTGCTCCCGCGTGAGATTATTTACCGGACCAAATTAGGGTTTCCCACTCCCTGGAG
>JASHTD010000609.1 GCA_030040725.1 Candidatus Sulfotelmatobacter sp.
GTTCCTGTGCAGTCAGGCAGCAATCGCGTGCAGATCACCTTCGCTCGTACTTGGGATCGCAAGGTTGGCGGATGGATTTCGGCATTTACTATACTGCTGATCATCGCGTTATTGCGATGGCCGTCACAGTTTGCGCTTTACCGAAGACACCAAAATCTCGGCCGTTTTGAAGCGATGACTAAGAAAATTCTGATCGCGACTTCCAACCCGGGCAAGCTGCGCGACTTCGCAGGCGCAGCAAAGAGCCACGACATCGAGATCGCCGGCCTTCCCGGCTTCTCTTCCCTGCCCACAGTCGTCGAAGATGGCCTCACTTTCGAAGCCAATGCGCGAAAAAAAGCTGAGGAGTACAGCCAGTATGCGCCCGGGGAAATCGTGATTGCCGACGACTCTGGCCTGGAAGTGGACGCGCTCGGTGGCGCGCCCGGAGTGCACTCAGCGCGATATGCGGCGCCCGATCTGCATAACAAGCAACCGCATGAAGCCGATGCGAATACGGATGACGAAGCCAACAATGCTCGCGTGCTGCGTGAACTCAAAAATGTTCCTTCATCGCAGCGTACCGGCCGGTTTGTTTGCGTACTCGCCGCCGCGCGCGAGGGAAAAACATTAGCTGCATTTCGCGGCACGGCCGAAGGAATCATTCTCGAAGCTCCGCGCGGCACAAATGGCTTCGGCTACGATCCCCTGTTTTATTCTCCGCAAATTAAAAAAACCTTCGCCGAACTCACTGCCGAAGAGAAATCCCTTTACAGTCATCGTGGCGCTGCATTCCGGCAATTTCTTGAATGGTGCGACGTTCATCCAAATCGCTGACGCGTTCCTTGACTTGGTTTCTTTCGCCCGTGATAATAAAAAGTTCTTTTATCATTTCAGAACTCATAAGGAGTTTTCGTGGCGTCAGCAGCCGGCTCTACGGCTCCTCCGATTGCACGAGGGGCAATCCAGGGTGTAGCGCCTTTGCGCGCCGGGCAAGGCGTTTCGTTTATATTGCGGCGCCTTCATTCGCTCACTGGCATCATTCCCGTCGGCGCTTTTCTCTTCGAACATATCCTGATTTCCAATGCCACAGCAATCAGTGGTTCCGCCGCTTATGCGAAGCAGGTCGCTTTTCTCGGCGGTCTTCCGCTGGTGTTTTTTCTCGAACTGTTCGGCATCTGGCTGCCGATTGCCTTCCACGGTCTTTACGGTTTTTACATCTGGTATCGCGGTGAAGGAAACACGATTTCCTATCCCTGGACCGGCAACTGGATGTACACCGCGCAGCGCTGGACCGGCGGCATTGCCTTCATCTACATCATCTGGCACACCTACACGATGCGCTTTACCGGCATTGATCTGCACGCCAATCCCTACGCTTCCTTCGGCAAAGTGCAGGTCGAGATCTACCACCCGGCGCTACTTCTCTTTTACGTGGTTGGGTTGATTGCGGCGTCGTGGCACTTCGCCTACGGCATCTGGCTGTTCTGCGCGAAGTGGGGCATCGTCTCCGGCGAGATCGCACGCAAGAGATTCTTGGCTTTATGCATTGCGTTTTTCTTCCTGTTGAGCGGCGTGGGACTGTGGAGCCTGGCGACTTTCCGTTCGCAGCCGCTGCAGACAATCGAACCGGGCACTGCGGCGATGCTTCGTCACGCTCCGGCGCAGGAAAGGCCGGTGAGATAAGAAATGGCAGCTCCGAAAATTATCGTGATTGGCGGCGGATTGGCTGGGCTCTCGGCGGTAATCAAAATCGCGGAGATGGGCGCCAACGTCGATCTGTTCTCGATTGTCCCGGTGAAACGCTCGCACTCCGTTTGTGCCCAGGGCGGCATCAACGCAGCAAAAAATCTTAAGGGCGAAGGCGATTCGACCTGGCAGCACTTTGACGATACTGTTTACGGCGGAGATTTTCTCGCCAATCAGCCTCCCGTGAAAGACATGTGCGAGGCCGCGCCCGGCATCATCGATCTGCTCGACCGCATGGGTGTACCCTTCAACCGTACTCCCGAAGGTTTGCTCGATTTTCGCCGCTTCGGCGGCACTTTATACAACCGCACCGCATTTGCTGGTGCGACCACCGGCCAGCAACTTCTGTATGCGCTCGACGAGCAAGTGCGCCGTTATGAATCCGAAGGCAAAGTAAAGAAGTACGAACACTGGGAATTTCTGTCAGCCGTGCTCGACGGAAACCGCGTCTGCCGCGGGATCTGTGCCATTGATTTGCGCTCGATGGAAGTGCGTACCTTCCCCGCCGACGCCCTCATCATCGCCACCGGCGGCATCGGCGCGATTTTTGGCAAATCGACCAACTCAGTTGTCTGCACCGGCTCGGCGCAATCTGCCCTGTATCAGCAGGGATGCTATTACGCCAACGGCGAATTCATCCAGGTTCATCCGACGTCGATCCCCGGTAACGACAAGCTGCGTCTGATGTCGGAATCGGCGCGCGGCGAAGGTGGCCGCGTTTGGGTACCGAAAACTCAGGGCGATAAAAGAGATCCGAAGTCGATCCCTGAAAAAGACCGTTGGTATTTCCTCGAAGAGTGGTATCCGAAATATGGCAATCTCGTGCCCCGCGACGTGGCTACGCGCGCCATCTTCAAGGTCGTCTACGAGTACAACCTCGGTATCGATGGCAAACCGATGGTCTATCTCGATCTCACGCACATTGACCGCAAAATTCTCGATCGCAAGCTTGAGGGCATTCTCGAAATCTACGAGAAGTTTGTCGGCGACGATCCGCGCGATACGCCCATGAAGATTTTCCCCGGTATGCATTACACCATGGGCGGCATGTGGGTTGATTTCAAGCAGGCCACGAACATTCCGGGAATCTTCGCCGCCGGTGAGTGCGAATATCAATATCACGGTGCAAACCGGTTGGGCGCGAACTCTCTGGTTTCCTGCATCTTTGGCGGAGGCGTCGCCGGGCCGAATGCGGTGAAATACGCGCGCGGATTGCAAGCGCTTCCGGATGGCAATGGCGTTTTCGAAGCCGAGAAGAAAAAGCAGGAAGAAAGCAATGCCCTGCTCATTAACAATCAGGGCAATGAAAATCCATTCCGGTTGTGGCGCGAGCTCGGCGAGTTGATGACAAAAGATTGCACCGTCATCCGCTACAACAAGAACTTGCAACAAACCGATGCGAAGCTGGTGGAGTTACTCGAACGCTTCCGCAAGGTGAACTTGAGCGATCGCACGCAGTGGGCAAACACCAGCGTGGTCTTCACGCGGCAGCTCTACAACATGCTGCAGTTGTCGCGGGTGATCGCGCAGGGCGCGCGAATGCGCGACGAATCGCGCGGCGCTCATTACAAGCCGGATTTCCCCGATCGCGACGACAAGAATTGGCTGAAGACGACGAAAGCGTACTTCGCACCGGATGCCGACGAACCGAAGTTCGAATTCGAGCCGGTGGATATTTCGCTGATTCCGCCGCGGGCGAGAAAGTACGACGTCGCCAAATAGAGCGACAAGATGGCAATGAGATCGGATCTATCCGCGCAACTCGTGGGTGCTGGGTTCATGATCGTAGTGTCGATCTTATGGATCAGCTACTCTGCCAGAATGATCGTCCATGGCAGTTCGTTCGGATGGGTCCTTCTATCGATGTGGTTGTTGACGCTGGGTGTGTGGCTGTATCGCGCGGGACGCGCGATGCATCGCAGGTGTACAAGGAAGAATTGCTGAATGTCTACTAAATCAGTCCTTTTCAAAATCAAGCGTCAAGCCACTCCCACCTCCAAGTCCTATTGGGAAGAGTTCGAACTCGCGTACCATCCCGGCATGAACGTGATCTCCTCGCTCATGGAGATCGCCGCCAACCCGGTCACCCGCGACGGCAAGCCAACCACGCCGATCACCTACGATTCGAACTGTCTCGAAGAAGTTTGCGGCTCTTGCGCCATGCTCATTAACAGCCGCGCTCGCATGGCTTGCTCGGCGCTCATCGACAATCTCGAACAGCCGGTAAAACTTGAACCATTTTCGAAGTTTCCCGTCATTCGCGATCTCGCGGTGGATCGCAGTGTGCTCTTTGAAAATCTCAAGACCGTCAAGGCCTGGGTTCCGATCGACGGCACCTACGATCTCGGCTCCGGCCCGCGCCTCACGCAGCAGGAGCAGGAGGCCGCATATCCGCTTTCCCGCTGCATTTCTTGTTGCTGCTGTATGGAAGTCTGTCCGCAATTCAACGAAGATACCGGCTTCGTAGGTGCGGCAACCATTGCGCAGGTTCGGCTCTTCAACACCCACCCCACCGGCCAGGCGTTGAAGCGCGATCGTCTCTCCGCGCTAATGGGTGACGGCGGCATCCAGGAGTGCGGTTACGCGCAGAACTGCGTCGAGATTTGCCCCAAGGACATTCCTTTGACAAATTCCATTTCCGAGGTCGGCGGGTCGGTCATGAAGCAGGCGATCGGCGATCTGTTCCGGCGTTGATGGTTCTTGCGGACTGCGCTTTGAGTCCGCGTCGCGCAGAGAAATCTCATTACACTCGTCATCGATCGCAGCGTAATTTTTCGAGTGATTCGGAAGTCCACTACACTTCCGTGAGCGCTGACTTTCCGCGCTGGGCGGGCAAATTGAGAGCGCAAAAAGCAGCTTTCTGCAAGTGCCCTGCGCGTTTTCCCTCATTACGGGCGCGGTTTTCTGTCACTCGTACACAACTTGCCATCATCTGTTCGGCATCGAACGTTTGCTATCTCGCTGGCTGGCGAGCACATAAGTTGCCCGTAATCTTCTGTCTGCCAATGGCGCTCGGCATGCACCTTTTTCAGTCGAAGCGCGATGCGAAGCCGGAAGGTAACGTAGGGTAACCACCGCACTGTCACCCTTTCCGGTAACGCTCGTAATGGCAGGCTCGCAGTCAATCGTAGATGCGCTTGACAGCGTAGCTTAGAATATTCCAACCGTCGCGGAATAGGCCGCGGCAGATTACGAGACTAAGTCTTGAGATTACAGCGCCAACTGACTCTATTTTGTTTATTTGCTTTCGTCTGTAGCTCCGCATTTGCGGCCACCACCACCGCAATGCGCAAGACGATCCACCGTCATCGTTTTCACCGGCTCCATTGGACGCGATGGAATCCGATGTTCCGCCCCTCGCACGAATCTTTGTTATTGCAAAACGCAGAAATCGACCGACTGGAACTGCCCCGCATTCAGGATGACAACGAACTCGAAGCGCTGAAAGAAAGCGGAGCGCTGCAGCCGATCATAGCCAACGAAACGCTGCGTTTCGATCCGCGTCTCGATCCTTCGCGGCGTTATTGCCGCCCCTGGACTCGAGACTTTGTCCAAGACCTGGCGCAGGCCTACTATCACCGTTTTCATGAGCAGATCCAAGTGAACTCAGCCGTGCGCACCGTCAAAGTTCAGAAAAAACTTCGCCGCCATAATCGCAACGCAGCTCCTGCAGAAGGCGATACGGCTTCGTCGCATCTCGCCGGACTGACTGTCGATCTCCAGCGCCGCGGCATGTCGCAGGAAGAAATTCACTGGATGCAGCGCTATCTTTTCTACATGAAGTCGCTGGGCTTGGTTGAACCCGAGGAAGAGCGCCATCAGTGGGTCTTCCACATCATGGTTTCCGGCCGCTACGCAGGCTGGCGCGAAACCGAAGATGTCGTTCCCGTCGAGCGCCCCGAACCAGCCACCGTCACCGCCGAAAGCCGCGCCGAATAAGCCCGTATAATTTCCAGAAATCATGATTGTTCTCATGGCCGGCCTCCCAGGAACGGGCAAGTCCACGCTCGCCGGCGAGCTAGCGGTGCGAACTGGCGGCCGGGTGATCGGCAAAGATCAAATCCGCCACGCGCTGTTTGCCGAAGATGAGATCGAATATTCTTCGAGGCAGGATGATTTCTGCCAGCAAATCATGCTTGCGACCGCCGCATATTTTGTTTCACAAAATCCGCGGCGCCACATCTTTCTCGATGGCAGAACATTCTCGCGCCGTTATCAGATCGAAAATGTGCTGACCGCCGCCGCTTCGCTGCACCAAACCTGGCGAATTCTTGAATGTGTCTGTTCTGAGGAATCTGCTAAACGCCGGCTCGCGCAACAGACCACTGCGACGGCTCATCCGGCCGGCAATCGTACCTTCCAGCTGTATCTTGACGTTCGATCTCGCTTCGAAACTATCGCTGCTCCTAAGACCGTGATTGACACCGATCGACCCCTCGAGGTGTGCATCGATCAGGCTCTTGCGGCCCTTCGTTGATTCTCTTGTTCGTCTCCCTATACAATCTCTCACTTGCTCTCGGCAAATTTTATGAATCGTCCTAACCTCGTTCTGTTTTCGTGTTTGCTATTCGCTACCTATTCTGTCGCGCAATCTTCCAACCCCTCCGGACCGGAAGTCACCGCTAAGGCTCGCGCCATTCAAGAATCAGCTATCGTCATCGATACCCACGCCGATACGCCACAACGCTTTCTCGATGAAGGCTTTGACATCGGTTCCACCGATCCCAACGACCGTGGCCACATCAGTCTCGACAAGGCTCGCCGCGGCAATCTGGGAGCGGAGTTCTTTTCGATCTGGGTCGATCCCGAAACTAACCAGGGGCACTTTGCGCACCACACTTTGGACCTGATCGACACTGTTTACGAACAAGCCACGCGTCATCCCGACCGCATGATGATGGCTTTTTCTGTCGCGGATATCGAGCGCGCTCATCGCGAGCACAAGCTGGCCGCGCTCATGGGCATTGAGGGCGGCCACTCGATTGAAAACGATATTCGCCTGTTGCGCGATTTCTATCGCCTCGGCGTCCGCTACATGACGCTGAGCTGGTCAAACACCAACGAGTGGGCCGATTCCTCCGGCGATATCGACGATCCCAAAGTTCAGCATCACAACGGCCTTACCGATTTCGGCAAGCAGGTTGTGCTCGAAATGAACCGTCTCGGCATGATGGTCGATATCTCGCACGTGTCGGATAAAACTTTTTGGGATGCAATCGCCGTGACCAAGGCGCCGGTGATCGCTTCCCATTCTTCTGCGCGCGCGCTGGTCGACGCTCCGCGAGACATGACCGACGACATGCTTCGTGCTGTGGCAAAAAACGGCGGCGTTGTCGATGTCAATTTCTTCTCTGGCTTCGATGACGAGAATTTTCGTAAAGCCGAGCAGGCCCAGAGTAAAGACCAGGCTGCGGCGATCCAGCAGTACATCGACTCATTAAAGGCGCAAGGCAAGCCGGTCAACTATCTCGAAGTCGATCGCATCGAGCGCGAGTGGATGGCGAAGATTCCCCGCCCGCCGTTCAGCGTGCTCATCGATCACATCGATCACATCGCCAAGGTCGCTGGCGTAGATCACGTCGGCCTCGGTTCGGATTTCGATGGCGTCAGCGGAGCAACTCCGCAAGGTATGGATTCCGCCGCTGACTTACCAAAAATCACGCAGGCGCTGCTCGACCGCGGCTATAGCGCGGCAGATATCAAGAAGATTCTAGGCGGCAATTTGCTGCGCGTTTTCCGCCAGGTCGAGGCTGTAAGCCGGCAAGTGCAGGCGCAGCCCCAGCCTCAATGATCGCTCTGTCGTACAATGCAAGGTTGCTCGAAGTAAAAAACCGTCGCTATCAGGAGCACTCATGCGCAATACATTTCTCGTTTTGATCGCGATCACATTTCCTGTACTTACAATGTATGCGCAAACTGCATCTCAGTCTGCGCCTGTGGCTAAGGCTCCCGTTCACCACGCTGCATCGGGCCCGCCGAGCGCCGTCATTGAAACTACCGCTGGAGATATGCATTGCACCTTGTTTCCCGATAAAGTTCCGATCGGCGTGCACAATTTCATCGGCCTCGCCACCGGGAAAAAAGATTGGAAAAATCCCGTCAGCGGAGTCACCAAACACGGCGTGCCGCTTTACGATGGCACAATCTTTCACCGCGTGATTCCGGGCTTCATGATCCAGGGCGGTGATCCCAAAGGCGACGGTACCGGCGATCCCGGCTACGCTTTCAAAAATGAAGTTTCCTCTGACCTGCTTTTCGATCGCCCCGGCCGCCTTGCATATGCCAACGCCGGTCCCGGCACCAACGGGTCACAATTCTTTATCACCGAAGTAGCCACTCCTCACCTTAACGGCGGCTATACCATCTTCGGCCAATGCGACGATGCAACTGTTGCGCTAGTCAAACAAATCGCGGGCATGGCCCGCGACCCCATGAACGACCGGCCATTTCGCCCGGTGAAGATTACGCATATCAAGATCGTATACGCTTCGACTGCGGCAAAAGCGGCAGCGCCTAAACCATCGGTGCCGGCTTCCACAGACTAGCGCGGCTCGAATACTGTCGCTGCCCGTGAGAATCATCGACTTTCTATTTCCCTGAAAGGACTCTATGACCCGCCAACCCGGACTCTACGCGACGTTTCAGACCAGCGAAGGAAACATTGTTTGCCGCCTCTTCGAAAAAGAAGCGCCGAAGACCGTTGCTAATTTTATCGACCTTGCCGAAGGCAAGCGCGAGTGGACTCATCCTTCCACTCGAAAAAAATCCAAAGATCGCCTCTACGATGGAACGATTTTTCATCGCGTCATTCCTGATTTCATGATTCAGGGCGGCGATCCGCAAGGCACGGGGACGGGCGGTCCGGGATATCAGTTTGAAGACGAAACCACTGGCTCTCCGCACAAGTTTGATAAGCCGGGTAAGCTGGCGATGGCGAACGCCGGTCCAAATACCAATGGCTCTCAATTTTTTATTACCATTGTGCCCACAACCTGGCTGACCGGCAAACACACAATTTTCGGCGAAGTCATCGAGGGGCAGGATGTGGTGAACAAAATCACTGGCGTGCCGCGCAATCGACAGGATCGTCCTAGCAAAGACGTCGTTTTGCAGAAGGTGACGATCGAGAGAGTTTAGCCAAAGCGACGCCGTAGGCAGGTCCAGATGCGACCACTCCGGTTCAGCGAGGAAACCGCAGACAAACGGTCATCTGCCATTCGCAAAACGCACCTTCCGCGCTAGTTCGGCGTGCCGATAAAACCTTCCGTACCTTCGCCAATTTGAGCCGAACCCACGATCTGCCCTTGGTCGTTGATGCCATTCACTTCGGTGGCCGAAGCGCCCGGAAAATCGATGTTGCTAAAAACACCATTGCTGAACAAAAAACCGTGAGTCTTGTTGCTGCCGTCGAGATAAGTCCCCACGATTACACCTGAATTGTTGACCCCGCCGACTGTCGTGGCGAGCGAACCAGGAGGATCAAGCGTAGTGTAAACACCACTCACCAGTTGAAAGCCGTGCCCTTGAGCAAAGGTGCAGGGCGCACCGCGTGACCCATCCGTTTTACAAGCCAGATAATTTCCCACAATCTCTCCGCTGTCGTTGATCGCCGTGGCCGCCGTTCCGAGAACCCCCGGAAAATTAATAGTTGAGAAGTTCCCCCCGATGTGATCGAGCAGAAAACCTTGAGCATCGGACGCATAGGCCAGATTGCAAGTCACGGTCTTGCATGCCATGCCGACAATTTCTCCCGCTTTGTTGATACCGCCCGCGAGGGTGGCGATTGCTCCAGGCACGTCGATCCGGCTGACGGAATTGAAGCTGACCAAAAACAGGTACCCATGCATGGCGTTATCTACGGCGCAACTCGAAGGACGGGGGCAGAAGCCGCCAACAACGTTGCCGTCGGCATTGATTCCGGTGGCGAAGCTTTCCTGACTAACGTCAGGCTCGGCCACCTTGAATACTTCATTCCCCGGTCCCTTCTGCCGCAGGAGGAAGGCGTGGAAGTTCGCCTGAGCACCGTCGAAACCGGGAGAATAGCTGCAGCAGAAACTTCCCACTATAGTTCCTTCAGCGTTAATTGCCGATGGCGCAAGGAAACCGATCGACTGAAACTTGTATGTTTGCGCGTTCGCTGCAACCAAAGCGGTGAGGAGTAAGAGTGTCGTTAGACCCGCTGTTTTGCACATTGAGTGAACCTCCGGAAGGACGAAATCGAGGCACAAAATGTTACCACGAGATCGATGCAAGCACTACCGCAATACGCCATTCGGTAGTGGTTCAGTTGGCAAACTGAACCACTACCCGCCATTCTCCAATTGGGCTGGATAACAGATTCTTCTGACATGCCTCGCGGCATGTTAGAGGCATAAGTGCGGATCAGGCAGGCCAGATGCCGAGAGCGGTCTGGCTGAGAATCTGCCGCCGGATTTCCTCTTTCAGCGGCAACGCGCGAAACTCATCCAGATTCTTCTTCACATCTGGCACGCCCGGACCGGGCCAATCCGTTCCAAACAAAGTCTTGTGAGCAATTTCTTCGAGCCGCGGAAAATATTCGAGCAGCGTCTTCGGCGGAATGCCGCTAATGTCCAGGTAGACATTCGGATGTCTCCGGATCAGAAAAAATGCCGTGCCCATCCACAACGGACGCCCGCCGTGCGCCAGCAGAATTTTCAGCTTGGGAAAATCAACCGCCACATCGTCGACGTAAATCG
>JASHTD010000610.1 GCA_030040725.1 Candidatus Sulfotelmatobacter sp.
GAGATCGACCGCGTGTGCCCCACCTATCGCGGCATCGGCAAGATGCGCAAGAAAGGAGACACCTTCCAATACGGTGGGCGGCGCCTGCTGGAAGACAAATTTCTGACGCCCGACGGTCTCGGCCACTTTAGCCCTGTAAATCTTCCAGGAGAACACATTCCTGAAGGCCGCTTCTTTCTCGCCACGCGGCGGGGAAAACAGTTCAACAGCATTCTGCTCAGCGACCGCGATCCGCTCACCGGCGCCCGCCGAGACGACATCATTATGTCGAGGGAAGATGCCGCGCGGCTTGGCCTTCGCAACGGCGACGCCGTTACGCTGCGCAACGAACTCGGAGAACTCCACGGTCGCGTGCGCATTGATCGCATCAAGCCGGGATGCCTCGAGGCTCATTGGCCGGAAGCGAATGTGATTATTCCGGCGGGGCGGCTCGATCCCAGCGGCGTGCCCGACTATAACGCGACTGTCGAAATCGTCGGGGCACATTGCCTCGCGGCAACTGAACCCGCAGCCGAGGCGGCTGTTACTAGACACTAGCGGTTAACGTTTACGAGTGACGCGAAGTTAGATTGACCGGCCTCTGGCAATAAGCCGGGAAGATCAGCTGGAAGGAGACTATCCATGACCCCTGAAAAGCTTCGGAATCGCTGGGGAATTGCGGTCGCGGCTGTCATCATGCAGATTTGCCTCGGTGCGGTTTACGGATGGAGCGTGTTCAAGATTCCCCTGATGCGCACTGAACACTGGAGTGAAACTCAGGTCCAGTTGAATTTCACCCTAGCCATCTTCTTCCTCGGCGTGGGGACGATTGTCGGCGGCTTGTGGCAAGACCGCAAAGGCCCTCGGCTGGTTTCGTCGGTCGCGGGTCTGGTTTACGGCGTTGGCTACATTCTGGCGGGAGTTTTCACAACCAGCCACAGTCTGAACGGGCTTTATTTCGCCTATGGCGTTCTCACCGGACTGGGCATGGGCATGGGCTATATCTGTCCAGTGGCCACGCTCGTTAAGTGGTTCCCGGAACGCCGCGGCCTGATGACCGGAGTTGCAGTCTGCGGTTATGGAGCCGGAGCTTTGGTGATGAGTCCGATCGCGGCGCGGTTGATCGTCGCTCACAATGTTTCGTACACGTTTGTTGCATTGGGCGTCGTGTATCTGATTCTCGTGATCGCGGCGGCGCAGTTTTATGCCAATCCGCCTGCAGGATGGAAGCCCGCGGGATGGTCGCCGACGTCGACTGTGGCTAAGGCCGCAACCAGCTACGACTACACAGTAAAGGAAGCGATGGGCACGTGGCAGTTCTGGCTGCTGTGGGCCATGCTCTTTCTCAACGTCTCGGCCGGAATCATGATCATCAGCCAGGCTTCACCCATGGCCCAGCAGATGGTAGGCATGACTGCAGTCGCCGCGGCGAGCATGGTCGGACTGATTTCGATCTTCAATGGACTCGGGCGCGTTTTCTGGGCGTGGGTCTCCGATCACCTGGGCCGGGCGCGGGTTTATTTTTTGCTGTATCTGATCCAGGTGGTGATCTTTTTTTCGCTGCCCCGAATTCACAATCTGACTTTATTCAGCATCGCTTTCGCCGTCATCGGTCTGTGTTATGGCGGCGGGTTCGGCACTATGCCTTCGTTCACAGCGGACTTCTTTGGTGCAAAATTCATGGGCGGGATTTACGGCATAATTCTGTTGGCTTGGGGGGCGGCGGCGATTCCTTCGCCGATTATGAGCGCGCGGCTTCATCAGGCCACAGGGCGATTCGATACTTCGATTTATGTAATCGCTTGTGTTCTGACCGTATCGCTGATCTTGCCGCTGGTCGCCCGCCGTCCGGGAGCGAAGGAGATAGTTGGACCGCAAGCCGTTGCCCGTGCCTCTTAAACAGAGCCGCATTTATGGCTGATTCCTAAATCCTCATCAGGACGAAGCGCATCCAAAATACAGATTGTGCTTCCAGACGCTACCGTCGTTCGACTCTAAAAGACTCAGAGAGGATCCATGCGTTCTTTTTCAGCTTCGCTCGCCCTTGCCGCAATAACGATTCTCCTTCCTCTGCCTGTGCTATTCGCCGGTGTTGACACCAACTTCCATAACGCGCCCGAATCGGCGCAGCAGATGAAAAATCCCTATGATGCCCAGCCGTCCGCCGTTGCCGCGGGTAAACACCTCTTCGCGCGCAATTGCGCTTCCTGCCACGGCACGACCGCGGCGGGCGCTGGCAACGTGCCATCGCTGATTGACGGCAAGCTCGAGACGACCCAAGCCGGCGAAGTTTTCTGGTTCATCACCAAGGGTGACAAGGCAAATGGAATGCCTTCTTGGGCGAAACTGCCCACCAAAGAGCGCTGGCAACTGGTGAGCTATGTAAAGTCGTTGGGCTTGCCGCAGAACGCCCGCGCGGCAGATGCTCTTCCTGAAGATACTGGCGGGTCGAGCATCAAGGCTCCTCCGCCGACCAAACCGTTTACGGACTTCCGCTACGAGAACCCGGGCACCGTCCGCAAAATTACCGTAAGCGATCTGCCACAGCCATACGCTACGCATTCAGCCGAAAACGGTCCTGAAGTCGTTGCACGCCCGCAAAATGCCTGGCCGAAAACGCTCCCAGGATTCAAAGTTGAACTTTTTACCACGGGCCTCGAGAATCCGCGCACGCTGCGCACGGCGCCGAATGGCGATATTTTTCTTGCCGAGAGCGATGCCGGACGCATTCGCGTATTTCGTGGGATGACGGCCGAGGACAAACCCGAGCTCTCGGCAGTTTTCGCTACCGGCCTGAAACATCCTTACGGATTAGCTTTTTATCCTCCAGGTCCGAATCCAGAATGGCTTTACGTGGGCAGTACCGCTGAACTCGTACGCTTCCCTTATCACAACGGCGATTTGAAGGCTGCCGGCTCGCCGCAGCACATCGCTGATCTTCCCGATACTGGCGGCCACTGGACTCGGGCAGTAGCGTTTTCTCAGGACGGCAAAAAGTTATTTGTGGCTGTGGGTTCGGCGTCGAATGTGGACGATCCTGACACCCATCCCGGTGAAAAGGATCGCGCCGATATTCTGGTGTGCGACCCCGCAAATTGCATCTTGAGTGTTTATGCTTACGGCATTCGCAATGCCGGTGGCGGAATCGCCGTCGATCCGCAGTCGGGGGAGTTGTGGTGCTCAGTCAACGAGCGCGATGCGCTCGGCGACAACTTGGTCCCCGATTACATTACACACGTGCAGGAGGGCGGGTTTTACGGCTGGCCGTGGTGGTACACCGGCGGGCATCAGGACCCCCGGCACGCAGGCAAGCATCCCGAATTGAAAGACAAAGTGATCACGCCCGATGTGCTCCTGAACCCTCACAACGCGTCGCTCGAAATGACGTTCTACGAAGGCAGGCAATTCCCCAAGGAATATCGCGGCGACATCTCCGCCGCTGAGCACGGCTCCTGGAATCGCTCCGAGCGCGTGGGTTATGAGCTGATCCGCGTCCCGATGAATCACGCCGGCCAGGCAAAGGGCGACTATGAGGACTTCATGACGGGATTTGTCGTGGATAACCAGCACGTCTGGGGCCGGCCCGTGGGAGTCACCGTTGCCCCGGAT
>JASHTD010000611.1 GCA_030040725.1 Candidatus Sulfotelmatobacter sp.
GCTGGGGAACGGCGTTCATGACCTGCTCCATGTTCCGGATGCTCATGTACGCGACCGAAGCGGGGTTCATCATCCGATCGAAAGCCTGGATGTTCAGAACTGAAGCCATCGATTGGTCCGATTGACCGAAGCCAAATCCTTGCGATTCTCCTGCGGGCATTGAAGCCGTTTCAACGTTCGAGACCGTGTAACTCATCTCACTCTCCACTCCGCCTTAAGTCTTCGTTCTCAACGCTGCTACTATGCAGGCGATGTCGGGTCGAGCGCATCCGGCGATAAGCAGTTTTTTCCATATCGCTGGAGGAGGTCTGCGAAATACCACTTTTGGATATTCGAGTCAGGATGGTTTTGCCCGCGACCGGTCAGGGACGCAGGGAAAGACGAGTCGGAGTTTTGCACAGTTGGGGAAGGGACAGACGTTGTCGAAAATTAACCAGCTATGACCTGACGACGCGAGGGATGACGATCTCACGTCGACCAAAGAAGTAAGCATCGAGGGAAATGGCACCCGGACCTAATAGCGCAATCGCAAGTGCCATTCCGATTGTTTCGAAACTCGTCAAGCTCAGGAAGAAAACTGCCCAGGCAGGATGCCAAATGTAAATAGCGGCTCCGGCCAGCGCCGAAATGCCGGCCATAAGCTGAGTCAGAAACCCAAACACAAACGACACTCCGATTCCAAACGCGAGGGAAGCCAGTAGCCAGGCTCCCAGCTTCAAGCCCTGAGGTTCCACCATACAAGCGGATGCTTCAATAAGAAGTGTTGCACCAATCGCAATTCTCAAAACGAGCAACCCAACGCCGGGCAAACCGTGCGGGAATGTTTTGTACCAGCGCTGCAATCTCTCGTCTCCTCAGACTCTGCGGTGAAAATACCGCATGCAAAGAAATATCCGTTTCCAGATTCACGCGAATCTTCCAAACTTAAGACTTTTGGATACCACTTAAGTAGTACATACGGATGTCGCTGAAAAGTATCGATAGTGCGAGATGTCAGGGTCTAGAGATGAATAATGCCGCGGCGGACGGCAATCGTGATCGCTTGGGTGCGATCGTTCGCGCTGAGTTTTTCCATGATGTGCTTGATGTGAACCTTCACCGTGCCTTCGGAGATGAAGAGGCGGTCGGCAATGTCGCGATTGCGGTTGCCCTCTGCAACCTGCTGCAGAATTTCGATTTCGCGCGCAGTCAGCACTTCGTCGCTCAGATGGTCCGCAAGGCGTGCGGCAATCTCTGCAGGAATGGCCTTCTTGCCGGCATATACCTTGCGGATTGCTTCAAGCACCTCTTTGGGCGGCATGCTCTTGAGCAAATAGCCTTTCGCCCCGCCTTCCAGCGCGCGCTGCATTTCAACGTCTCCCTCGGAAGACGTAACGATGATGATTCGTGCTTCCGGAAACTCACTGAGGATGGTAACCATGGCATCGATTCCGCTGATATCAGGAAGCCGAAGGTCCATGAGAGCAACGTCGGGCTCAAGGTCGCGAAAGAGCTTGATTGCTTCGTGGCCGGTTGAGCCCTGCCCTACCACGCGCATATCGGTCTGATCATTGATCAATGCAGCGAGCCCCTCACGCACGAGAGGGTGATCGTCGATGCTGAGAACACGAATTTTCTCCGGTCCGCTCATCCGTGTCGTTCCTCAACTCACTTCGTTGGGAAAGTTCTTTCTCCGTCTCGCGGAATAGAAGCGGGGCAGCCACCTCCAGAAGCGAGTATCGGAGGCATTCTTGTAGGCCAGCACGCCGGGAACCGAAAGCTCGATTTCCGTACCGGCATCGACTCCGCTCAACATCTTAAGTCTTCCTCCAATTTTTTCTGCCCGCTCGCGCATGCCCGGCAGGCCCCAGTGTCCGTCGCGGCCAATCCGCAGTAACTGGGAATCAATTCCGCAACCATTGTCCCGCACCAGGACGCGCAGGTTGCGCGATACATAATCTACCTCAACTTCGATCTTGGTGGGCTGGGCGTGGCGGAACGCGTTGATCACTGCTTCTCGCGCGATCAGATACGCCTCATCCCGGACTAGCGACTGCAAGGCGCGGGGCTGACCTTCGGTAGTCACGAGAAAATCGATGCTATCAGGCAGATTAAATTCCTTGGGAAGCAGAGAAAGCGCCTGCTCCAGTCCGTCAGAACTTGCCTGTCGGGAGCGCAGAGAACGGAGGGCTTTGCGACCCTCCTGGCTGACCTTGCCAAGCAAATCGATGCCGCGTTCAATGGCAGGCTTTGCCGGCGAAGCTTCCGGCACACGATTGTTGGCGAGATCGAAATGAATGGAAGCGCTATAAATTCCCTGCAACAGTGTGTCATGTAGATCCTGAGCAACGCGCGTACGTTCCGCCAGTCTCTCTTCGAAGCGGACACTAAGCAGTTGCATGACGTGCTTCATGCGCAGGCGGTACGCGATCATTGCTATGAGTCCGGCGCAAAGCGCGACGGCCAACTGAAAGGACCAGGTTTGCCAGAGTTGGGGCTCGACTTTGAAATCGACTGCTGCCTCGGCGCCATTCCACGCCCCGTCACTATTACTGGCAACGACGCGGAACCGGTAGGGCCCCGGTGCCAGACGGCTATACGTCACTTCACTCGCGGCCTCGGGCTCACTCCAGCTCTTATCAAAATCATCGAGCTTGTAACGGTAGCGAACGCGTTCCTCGTTTGCCAAGCTTAGACCAATAAAACGAAATGTGATCTTCTCTCGCCCCTTGGGAACCGTTGGCGATGCTGTCAGGTTGAGGGGGATTCCATCCGCGAGAACAGCTTCGACGTGTACAAGAGCCGGCGTCGGGTTGACGGCGCCGCGAGCTGGATTAACAACAGAGAGGCCGCGGTCGGTCGAGACCCAAATGCGCCCATCCGAGTCTGCGACCAGAGATTTGTCCCTCTTCACACCCTCCGTTCCAAGCAGGCCGTCGGCAATCCCATATTCGTGTACCGTAATTTCCTTATCGTCTTGAGCGCGTTTTACCTGAAGAACATGCTCGGCCGTTGCAATCCAGAGCGAGCCGGTTTTGTCTTCTGCAATACCGAAGATTGGTTCGTGCAAAGACGCGGGCTCTGCTGTGAAAGCATGTATCTGGCCAGCACTGAAAAATGCAAGGCCCTCGGCAGTTCCAATCCAAATCACCCCGGTTGAATCTTGGAACAAACAATCGATGTCGTCCGATGGCAACCCATCGGCTACACGATAGGTCCGCCATCCATTGGGTGACTTCGCAGTGAGTCCATTTGGCGTGCCAAACCAGATTGCTCCGTCGGCACTTTCAGTGATCGAAGAAACCGTGTTCGATGCCAAACCATTTTCAGAAGTGTAATTGGTGAAATGTGCATTCCTAAATTCACTTACGCCACCAGTAAGCGTTCCGGCCCAGACTGCGCCGTCGCGAGCTTCGAAAACGGTATAGACGCTGTTTTGAGCCAAGCCATCGTGTTGAGTAAAAGTCTTGGCAGTGAATGTGCCGTTCGCAAACTGGAGGTGAGTCAGCCCTCCGCGTTGCCGTCCGATCCATAAACCATTCAGTCCTGCGCTGGTCATGGAGTAGACAACATCGCCGGCAAGTCCGGGCGTGCTGACGGCCTCGTATTTTTCGTTTTTCAGCCGCAACAAACCACCTTCAGCTGGTGCAATCCAGGTATAGTCGTTGGGCGCAACATACAACGCTCCGGGGCTCCGCCGGCGGGGGAGCGAATATGTAACAAACGTGCTGTCCCGTAGGCGTTCAAGATGCTGGGCGCCACCCATCCACAGGTTTCCTTCCCGATCTTCGAACAGTGCCGTCGTCCGATTCTCAGGGGAATGAATTTCCTGTGCTAGGGAAGAAACTCCTCCGTCGTTGATTCGAATCAGTGTCTGCATCGTTCCGACCCAAATATTCGAATCGCGATCGCGAACCATAGAAAGAACTTCGACATTGCGGAGAGACGAAGGTATCCCCTCGCGAGTAAGCTTCGCTCCATCCCAGAGCAGGACACCCTGGTTCGTTCCAATCCACAGCTTCTGGTTCTCAAGAGGTAGAAAGCAGTTGACACGCAAGTGGGGCAACTTCGGCCCGACAGCGTGAAATCCGCCTTCGTAGAGAAAGAAGAGTCCGTGATCCTGCGTCCCGAGCCAAATCTTTCCGTCGTTGGTTGCCCCGAGCGAAATTACGGCTGCGGTGGGCTCAATCAACCGATGGGGCGCGATGCTGGTTGACCAACTAAAGTCACTAGCAGTCTGATATGCATCTTGCCCGGGCGCGAGCGTTTCCGACGCGTGCACAAAGGTTCCGTCCTTGTACACCAATATGCCCATTGCGAGCGAAGAGAGCAGAACTGCATTTCCCGCTCCTTCTGCTAATGCAGTAATGCCGTTTTCGGCCTCACCTCGCACAAGATCGAAAGTTCCGCCACGGTAGCGCAGGAGCTTCGTATTCTGTAACAGAATCCATAGAGTCCCTTGCCGATCCACAAGAAGCTTTCGCACAGGACCGATCGCAGGCGTTGCTGATTTTGCATCGAAGGTATGAAAGTTGATCCCATCAAAGCGAATGATTCCCGTGTCTGTTCCAATCCAGAGATATCCGTCCGGAGTTTGCGCAATCGAAGTAATAGAACCACCAGGGAATCCCTTATCCATTCCCCAGGTGTTATGAATGTACTGCGAGAGCGTCCGGTTGGGATCGATCGCTAATACAGAAACTGAATGGCACACAACAACCAAACCGGCGACAGCCAATCCCACTAATCGCCACGCCAGGCGCCCAGGATTATGGGAGGTATTCGAATTTGTCGATGATAACTTCACCACCCTCCTGCAGCGGATACTTCTTGCTTGGGACCAGGTAAACCTGCAGCTTGACCTTTTCCTGGCCCGGCGTAGGTACACCCGCAGTAAATTCGTGCTCAGCGACAACCGTGCCCGCTATACCGTCGCGCGACGAACGGGTCGTTGTGAAGGCCACGCTTCCTGACTTCCATCGCATGGTATACGTCAGTGGTACGGCTGGAGCCGTGAACTGATATATATTTCCTGGAACATAAAACGGCTGAATGCCATACTGCGCATTGTTCCGATTGGCGGC
>JASHTD010000133.1 GCA_030040725.1 Candidatus Sulfotelmatobacter sp.
GTCCCAGTAGCGCTCAGCGTTTCGTACGGCTACGACGATCTCGATGAGTGGGCCGATGTGGCTCAGGGAAAAACGCGCGGCCACATCTACGGGCGAAACACTAATCCGACCGTTGCTGCCTTTGAAGAAAAGGTGAGAATTCTGGAGAATGCCGAAGCCGCAACCAGCTTCGCCAGCGGCATGGCAGCGATCAGCAACACTCTCTTCACTCTTCTGTCGCCGGGCGACCGGTGGAAACCGTTGCCGGGCCTCCCGCGACCACTAGCCACGTGGAATCGACGAAGCAGGAGCGAGCGGCTGCAGGCATTCCCGAGGCGCTGATCCGTTATTCGGTGGGCATTGAAGATGCCGGCGATCTCGTCGCCGATCTCCGCAACGCGCTGGGAGCGATCAGCCGGAAATCCGGTTCTCGAAGCTGAATATGACCATAGTAGAATTAGTTTTTAGGGGAGTGCTGAATGCCGATTTTCGAGTACGTCTGCGAGTCATGCCAGCATCGTTTTGAAGCGTTAGTTTACGGACACGAGAAAGCCACCTGCCCGAAGTGTGAAGGCAGAAAGCTGATTCCGCAATTGAGCGTGTTTGCAGTGTCGACGAAGGGCGCTTCAAGCAGCGCAAGCGCGGTGCCTTCGGGCCCGTGCGGGACGTGCGGCGATCCGCGCGGGGCAGGTGCTTGCTCGTTCGGCGATTCCGACTAGAACTATCTCACAAAGGCCTCAGCAGAATTACAGACGAGGCGACCTGAAGCTTCCCCGGAAAGTTCTGCGCTTGGCGCTCATTCTGCGCTACTTCCCTTGGTTCATCGTCGCTTGATACATCGCTTCGAGTAAGTCTTGGCCTAGGCCATCGTAATCGGCGTCTAAAGACCACATGAATGTGCCGCCCAGACCGAGGGTCCAGTCGCAATACGAAACCCGCCGATAGGTCGAAATCGGATCGTCATAAGTAATGAAGCCGTTTCCTCCATCCGCTTTCAGCATGTATGGAACCAGCGCGATTGGGTCATAAAAGGTCTTCCAGCCTCTCTGATTCACGCGGTTCTTGATGAATGGCGCGTAGTTCTCGGTCAAAACGTAACCATTGCACTCTCCGTCCGGATCACCTACCGAATTGGGGCAGACGCCGAACAGCTGATTGACGTCGATGTAGTAGTAGCCATAAAAAGGCGTTCCCATGTTCAGTTGCAGGGGCGGGACCTCCCTGAGAAATATCTCCGCGGCCGCACGGTCACTGCCTCCGGGCTGGCACTCCCAGGGTTGAGGATCGCTCCAGTCCCAAAAAATCGGCGAATTGAGCTGGCCGTCATCGGTCCAAGGCCCGGCGCAGTCGTACATCATGATGTTGAAATAATCGATCGATTGCGCCAGTTGCGGCAGATCGTAACCGTATCCGCCCCAGGGCGCGGCATCAATGGATAGCACATAATTGGAATTCGTCTCCCGGAGAGCGGACATAAGTTCGATAAAAAAGCTGCGATCCCCGTCGGTCTCGGGGTACTCCCAGTCCATGTCGAATCCGTCGTAGCCGTACTTCGCAGCGAAATTTGTGAGTCTATCGATCAAGGGGAAAAGTGTGCCACTGCTCTCCACCCCGGGAAAGTCGCCACCGATGAGCAGAAGAACTTTGACGCCGCTGGCATGCGCCAACTTGATGAGATGGGGCTCAAGGAAACCTGCAGGAACGTTCAATGTGCCATCCGCATTGAAAGACACGCCAGCATGGTTGATGTGCGTCAACTTGTTATATGGAATCTGCTCTGCGCTGTAGGGTGGCTTCTGAAACCTGGTCGAATAAACATAGTCCCCCACGATTCGCTTGGGGATCTGCGGCGTGTCACCGGAGTCCTGTGCATAGGAGGGTTGAAATTGAATAGCGACTGCCATCATTGCAAGCAACAGCAGACAAACCGGAGAATGCCAACAGAACTTCATGGAAGTATCCTCTGAGAGAAAATCTCTTGGGCGCACGGGACAGGCCCGCCGGCCGCACCAAGACTACAAACCGCAGCATTTTACTACCGATTCGGCGCCGCGGCCCTGTTTCTTCGCAGAGTGGTCAGTCTTTTAGGGCAATCACGGATACCGACAATGGCAGGAGCCGGACTTTGACGTCTGCAACATTTTGCATCTGTGTGTCTGGAGAGGTTCCTCCGATGGTCTGCATTGCTGCGCCTAGACATTCTTTTGGCAGCTCCACGGCAACGTCACGATTTCGTTCATTGATCAGCAGCAGCTTTCGGTGGCCATCGCGAATAAAAGCCTGCGCATCGATGGCATCGGACTCCGCCAACGAGCCATTGCTTTTTATGGTGGTATCAGCGAGGTCGCCTCCGGGGCCAAAATTGTCCTTGATCAGCTGCAGAACGGTGAACCGCGCGTTGGGTTTTCCGTTTGTCCAATCCACCATGCTTACGCTGGGAAACTGAGAAGGATAACCCACTAGTTGCGATTCACCGACGGAGTCAACGCCAAGCTTTGCCAGCTCGATGTAAAGATAGCCATACATCGCCGCACTGAGATTCCAATAAGCGGCAGGAATTGATTTCTCCACGTGGCCGGGTTCACCCTGAACCATATCGCCTGGCAGAATTGAGCCGGCCTCGTTAACCATGATCTTGGTCAGGGGCGACTGCCGGTCACGAATCTCGAGGATGTACCGCGTGACAGAAAGAAATTCGTTTGCTTGGGCGAAAAACGTGTATTGCCAATCATCCAGCGTCTGATCTCCCGTCGGCGTGGCGTAAAAATGAAACGAAATGTAATCCAGCGGCACGCCCGGCCGGTGGTTCCGTGCGTCCAGAAAATAGGAGAACATTCGCGGAGCGTCGGACGGGTTCGATAGAGCGAGAGCCACGAATTTCATTTGCGGCGCAACTTTAAGCACCGCCTCGGTCACCGCGTCGTAACGTTCCACATATTGCTGCGGTCTGGTGTCATGCTCCCCATCGATCTCGTTGAAGATCTCCCAGTAGCGGATGTCATCGTGATGCCCCGAGGCATGAAACTTTCCCAGTTCGTCGGTGAAGCCGCCCTGCGTATACCAGGCGGCGAGCCGCCCGTAATAGTCAGCCATTGCCTGCACATTGGTCAGATCGGTGCCTTGCGTATAGTCCCAGAAAACCTGATTGGGGTCGTCGGGATAAACGACCGGCGTGGCGGTCTTAAACATCCACTGTGGGATGGTGCTGAAGCTGAAGACACTGGGATGCCCGTCCGAAGCGCGCAGAAAATCGTCGACCAAGGGGTCCATGTATTGGAAGTCCCAGAAAGTCTGATCTGCTTCAGGTGGGCGCAACTCTGCAACCGCCAACTTTGGGTACGGAAACCAGAAAGCGTAACGAACATAGTCCGCACCAAGGTTATGCAGCGCCCCAAGCGCGGCGTCATGGATTGGCGATCCCCTGCGCAGCATCGGATTGATCACGGCTTGCAGGGTTGGAACTGTATGGTTGGGGATGATTTTCTTTTCCCACTTCACAACCACGGAGGGCGCCTGTGCCAGCAGAGCGCCGCTCGCGGCCATTACGAACAGCGCCAGGGTAGAGATGAAAGCGATTCGATAGGATTCTGCTTTATTGAGCATCTTTGCTTTCTTGAGCATTTCGCTTACGCTGTATTTATTTTTGTGGTCATTCATGGTCACACAAGGTTCAGCTCCAGCTTGGTAACGGAAGCGGGCTGGATCTGAATCGTGATCGCGCTCCCAGCCGATTGCAGCTCTTTGACCTGAGGAGCCACTTCGTTTTTCCGATCGAAGGTATTGTGGGCGTGAAGGTCGGAATTGGTGAGTACCGTTATTGTCCCCGATTTCACAGAGGCGTTTCGAACTATGATTTCCGTCTCCCGGGTTTCGTTCACGCTGGGGTTGACCAGCGTTAGTATCAAATCCTTACCGTGCACCGAGGCGGACCCCTTCAATCCCCAAAACGGCGTGGGCTTGCCATCGCGGGCATATTGAAGGTTTGGCGCCGAAATGATGGTGCGCACCGCCTGACCTCCCTGGTGGGCGGCGTACATTCCGAAAACGTGGCCGACCGGAGTTACGCAGAATTTATCTTCGTGAGCAAGGTAAAGGCTGTTCAAACAATTAATCAACTGCGCCGGACTGGCAAGAGTGACCTTTTCCGGATGGCGGTTGAAGATATCGAGGGTCATGGCGCTGAACACAGCATCCCTGAGCGTGGGGGTTTGCTCGAGAAAGTCACCCGCCGTGAGTTCACTGCCCGGACGATACCATGGGCCCCACTCATCAACGACCAGCTTTACCTGATGGGCTGCATCAAACTCGCCCATTGCCTGCCAGTGGCCCTCAATGAGAGATTCCAGCTGGTAGCCCTCGTGCAACGCTTCGTACCAATCCTGCACATCGAATTTAAGCGCATCGCCTTTGCCCGCGTCCCAGTCCTGTGTGCGGCCTCGGCTCAGGTTCCACGAATAATAGTGAAGCGCCCAACCGCAGATCGAGCTGAACAGATCTTTATCTTTTCGAGCAATCTCCTCAAAGAAACCCCGCGTCCATTGCCAGTTATCGTCGTTCGGGCCCGAGGCAATCAAGGACAAGTGCTGCCCATATTGTGGCAGCCAGGCGGTAAACCTGCGGAACTCCGCCGCATATTCGGGTGCAGTAAAATTGCCGCCGCATCCCCAGGATTCATTGCCTACTCCCCAGTAACGAACGTTATAAGGCTCCGCCGAGCCGTTGGCCGCGCGGGACTCCGCAAGCGTGGTGCTGCCGGCGGGCGAGTTACAGTATTCCACCCAGCGATAAAAGACCTCAGCCGGCAAGCTGCGAACATTTGCCGCAAGATAAGGCTGGCAACCGATCGCTTTGCAGAATCGCATGAATTCATCGGTGCCGAACCGATTCGATTCATAGCGGTGACTTGCGGGTTCCGTACTGGGTTCGGCCTCAATCCAAAAATTGGTTCTTCGCGGACGTTTATCCGCCGGACCAACTCCATCGCCCCAATCGTAGCTATCGGCGAAGCAGCCGCCGGGATAGCGAACTACCGGAGCTTTGATCTTGCGCATTTCTTCGATGAGCTCTTTGCGAATGCCGCCCATATTTTCGACTTTCGAATTTTCGCCAACCCAAACGCCGTCATAGATCACGCCACCGAGGTGCTCAATAAAATGTCCATAGATATTTGGAGAGATGGTGCCCACGACCTCGTCCAGCAAAACCTCAATGCGGGAGTCAGGTGCGCTCGATACGGCAGCACTCGCCCACTTGGCAGGTCTGGCAAGGAACAGCCCTGCGGCGCCCAATGCACTATTGCTGAGGAACTCCCGGCGTCCGATCATGACGATGCTTTCACCCGGGGAGAGAAATGACATTGAGGCAAAACGCATCGCATCCGAGCAGACACTCCTGGAACGAATCGCTTTTTTAAGAACCCGAAATGCGGAAAAAGTATAAACCACAACGAAGTGTTCGTTCTCGATGTCGGAAACGATCGCGAGCGAATCCTGCAAACTTCCAAAGCGGCTGCAGGTACTCTATACTCCGTAATTCGAACCCACTTTCAGCATGTTTCAGGTTCCAGGCCTCTTTCGGCGAAGACGACTGCCTCTAGCAACAATCGCGCTCCATTTGAGTCCGCTGCTTCTCTGCTCGGTTGCATTTGCTCAGTCCGGGCAATCACTGGAGCTATCGCGTCCCGTTCGACCGTGGGAGTTTGTTTCGGCGATAGGGACACGTGCGGCAATCTTCGGGAACGAACAAGGAAATCTCGAGGCCTGGGTCTATCCCTTGAAGATCCTGCGCGATTTTCATTTGCGGTTTCACATTGACGGCGCAACGATACCGGCAGAAGCTCTGGCGCGAACTTTGATTGTCCATCCGGAATCGACCACGATCGTCTATACCGGCGACACTTTTTCCGTCCGCGAGACTTTGTTCGTACCCGTGCACGAGCCTGGCGCAGTCATTGCCTTTGAAGTCGATACCACCGACTCCCTGGAAATCGAGGCGGTGTTCGAGCGCGATTTTCAACTCGAGTGGCCAGCAAGCCTCGGAGGAGTGGCCGAAGAGTGGGATCCGCGCCTGCGAGCTTTTCTTTTCGGAGCCGAATCGGAAAAGTTTCAGGCCCTGGTCGGTTCTCCATCCGGCGTGAAAGGGTCTGAAGAATACTCCACCAACTATTTCTCCTCTCCGCAGGACTCGATATTCTTGGGTGCGACGAAAAAAGGGAGCGACACAAAGGTCATTGTTATTGCAGCAGGGCTCGAAGGACGGGCTTCAGTGGCAAAGCTGTACGATCATCTGGAAAAAGACTACCCGCAACTGCTGCAGAGTTCTGCCGTCTATTACCGCGACTACCTGGATCGCACCATAAGCCTGAAGCTTCCCGACAAAGAAATTGAAAAGGCGTATGACTGGGCAAAAATAAGCATGCTGCAAGGCCTGGTGCAGAATCCATTCTTGGGGGAAGGTCTGGTTGCCGGGTTCAACACTTCAGGCAACAACTATCGTCCCGGTTTTGCCTGGTTCTTCGGCCGCGACGCGGAGTGGACCTCTTTGGCGCTGGATGCCGAGGGCGATTTCGCGACGGCCCGTCAGGCTTTGGAATTTCTGAGCAAGTATCAGCGGACAGACGGCAAGATTCCTCACGAGATCTCTCAAACTGCCAGCTTCACCGATTGGTTCAAGACTCCCTGGGCCTTCGCCTCAGCGGACGCTACTCCCCTGTTCATCATCGCCATGAATGATTATGTAACTAATAGTGGCGACGTGGAATTTGCCCAACAGAAATGGGACAACCTGTGGAGGGCTTACGACTTTCTCCGATCCACCTACGGCGCACAGGGATTAGCACAGAACTTCTCGGTGGGAACCGGATGGATCGAAGGCGGGCCGCTCTATCCGGTGCAAAGTGAAATTTACCAGGCGTCACTGGGAGTCGAAGCCGCGCGCGCACTTTCTCACCTCGCCCACCTGCTGCACAAGGAAGATGTTTCCCAATCGCTCGCGCAAACTTTCGAGAAAGAAGAGCCGATTCTGAATCAGACTTTCTGGTCACCTCAACCAAAAATCTACGCTTACGCGCTCGATGCCCATAACAACCGCATCGACGTGCCCAGCGTTCTGGCTGCTGTGCCGATGTGGTTTAAACAACTCAACGAAGATCAGACTCAAAGTATGATTGAAGAGCTCGCCCGTCCTGACCAGGAGAGCGACTGGGGGATGCGGATTCTCTCTTCGCGCGATCCGAAATACAATCCGGGGGGATATCATTTCGGAACCGTGTGGCCGTTGTTTACCGGTTGGGCATCCGTTGGCGAATACCGGTATCATCGGCCGTTGCCTGCCTACTCGAACTTGCGGGCCAACGCTTTGCTGGCTTTGAATGGGTCGCTGGGCCACGTCGCCGAAGTTCTCTCTGGCGAATATTTTCAGACTTTGGCTACAGGAACTCCTCATCAGATTTGGTCGGCCGCCATGGTCGTCAATCCTTTGTTAAGCGGATTGCTCGGTTTGCAGGAAGACGCGACGAGTTGTCAGTTAAGTTTCGCTCCTCACATTCCGGCAGACTGGAGTTCGTTTTCGGTCAACAATGTGCATGTCGGCGCCATGGCGTTGAGCATGAATTACCAGCGGACGACGGACAAAATCCAGTTAGACATGCAATCTACAGGCACAGGAAAGTGTTCGCTTCAGTTCTCGCCGGCGTTCAGCTTACGCGCCCGGATTACTGGAGTTCGGCTCAATGGCCGCGCGTTACCGTTTCATATTGAAGCCAACTCATCGGATCAGCATGTAGCCGTTGATCTCCCGATAACGGGTGAGCGAAACACCATCGAAATCCGGATGAAAAACGACTTTGAGCTTGGTGTCTCGCCGACGCTTCCTGCATTGGGAAGCACAAGTCACGGTTTGCGAGTCCTTTCGCAGACGTGGTCGGCAAAGCGGGACACTCTAACGTTGCTGCTCTCGGGCGCGAGCGGAGAGACCTATGAACTCTCGGCATGGAATCCAGACCAGATCTCTTCGATCGAAGGGGCTCAGCTTGAACAGAAATCCGGGTCGGAAGCAAAGGTCCGGGTGCAACTTCCGGTAAGCGCGCCCGGTGTTGACCCGCAGGGCACCATCGTCATTCATTTTTCTGCGAGGTGAATACCTTGATTTTGCGTCTAAACATAGTGGAGACCGATTCGAAATGTCGCAAAACTTCAGGTTCGTAGTTCTATTGGTCTCGAGTGTCAGCCTTGCACTTTCTTTCTCGTTCTCCCAAACGAAGAAAACGCCCGCAAATGCCGAAGGCCATCAGTGGTGGCAAGACGCCGTTTTCTATGAAGTCTATCCACGTAGTTTTGCTGACAGTAACGGCGATGGCATCGGCGATCTAAAAGGAATCGAGTCCAAGCTCGATTACCTCTCGCAACTCGGCGTGGACGCTATCTGGATTACTCCCTGCTATCCCTCGCCGCAAGTCGACTTCGGCTACGACGTTTCCGATTACGAAAATATCGATCCCATGTACGGAACCCTGGCTGATTTTGATCATCTGGTGGAAGCCGCAAAGAAGCACCACATCCGCATCATCATGGATTTCGTCATCAACCACACTTCCGATCGGCATCCCTGGTTTCTCGATTCGAAGTCATCGCGTAGCTCTGCGCACCGCGACTGGTACATCTGGCGAGACGGCAAAGCTGATGGCCAACCTCCCAACAATTGGATCTCCGGTTTCGGAGGGTCGGCCTGGAAATTCGATCCTACGACCGGCCAGTATTACTACCATTATTTTGCGACCGCGCAGCCGGATCTCAACTGGCGCAATCCGGCCGTGGAAAAAGCCATGTTCGACGTCACTCGGTTCTGGTACAAGCATGGCGTTTCCGGATTTCGTCTCGATGCGGTCGATCTTTTGTTCGAGGATCCGAAGCTGCGCGACAACCCGATCCTGCCCGGCAAAGATGAAATGGGCGATCCCAATATGCTGAACAAATATAACGACAAGCTGCCGGAGAATCATGATGTGCTTCGCCGCTTGAGAGGCGTCGCCGACGAAAGCGACGCCGTTCTGGTGGGCGAGACCTATACCGACAGCGCCGCCGAGTTGAAGGAATACTATGGCGCGCACAATGATGAAATCCAGTTGCCCATGGATTTCATGTTCTGCACGGTCGACAAGCTTTCCGCACCCGCGTTCCGCAAGCAGATTGCACTCGCCGAATCTACGGGCGGCTGGCCGGTTTATGTCATCGGCAATCATGATATGGCGCGATCGTATGTCCGGTATGGTGACGGCAAGCACAACGACCAGATCGCCAAGCTGATGGCGGCGATGTATCTGACGCTGCGAGGCACGCCCGTCATGTATTACGGAGAAGAGATCGGTATGGAGAACAACGATCCCCAGCGCAAAGAAGATGTAAGGGACCCGATGGGCGTCACGGGCTGGCCGAAATACAAGGGCCGCGACGGAGAGCGCACTCCCATGCAATGGGACGGCTCTGCCAATGCGGGTTTCACAACCGGAACACCCTGGCTGCCGGTTCCCGCCAGCGCGAAGACGCACAATGTTGCGACCGAGTCCAACGACCCAAATTCCATCCTGCAGTTTTACCGGCAGCTACTGCTATTGCATCATCAGAATCAAGCGCTCGTGGACGGAGATTACGTCGCGCTGAACCAGGACGATCCCAATGTACTTGCCTATTTGCGGCGGTACGAAGATCAGGCCGTGCTGGTCGTTCTGAACATGTCAGCGGCGACGCAACATATGAGTTTTAATCTTTCCGGGGAAGGCTTCTCTTTCGCGAAAGCCAAAACTCTGCTCACAACATCAGCCCCTGCGCGCAGCGGTCGGCTGGATCAGATCGCTCTGGAACCCTTCGCTGTTTACATCGCGCAGGTCTCGCGATAACAGAGATCGCATGAGAGTAATAAACCAACAACGGATTGTGCGCTTGCAGGCGATTCTTGTTGGCGTCCTGCTGGCGTGCAATTCTACCTGGGCGGCGCAGTCGGATCGCGGCCAAAGCACACTGCTCTCCGGTCTGATTTCGACTCATGACTATGTTCAGAAGCGTGCCTCCAGCTATGACCGAATCGGCGGCAATAACGATTTCTACAAAATTCCTGCCGGAGACACGATCACGCTGCTCGACGACTCAGGCCCCGGAATTATTACGCACATCTGGATCACCATCGCATCGCCAGAGCAATATCACTTAAAGAAACTGGTTTTGCGCATGTATTGGGATGGAGAAGCTTCGCCGAGTGTCGAGACTCCAATCGGCGACTTCTTCGGCCTTGGCCTCGGAGACTACTTTCAATTTGAGTCGATCCCTCTCTCGGTCGCGCCGGATAAAGCTCTGAACTGTTTTTTCCCGATGCCTTTTCGCAAACGAGCCCGAATTACCGTCACAAACCAGGGAAGCGAAGGCATCGATGCGTTTTATTTCAATATTGACTATCAATCTCTGCATCACGAACTTCCCGCAGACGCGATGTATTTTCACGCGCAGTATCGTCAGGCAACCCCAGCCAGAGGCTGGACGAATCAGTGGGAGTCGAACGATACCCCTGCCGTCAACGCGAAAAAAAATCTCGAAGGAGAAAACAATTACGTTTGGCTGGAAGCTACCGGACAGGGACACTACGTGGGCGTCACCATGTCAATTCTTCAGAATCAGGACGGTTGGTGGGGTGAAGGCGACGACATGTTTTTTGTCGACGGAGAAAAGCTTCCTTCCATCAATGGCACGGGATCGGAGGACTACTTTCTCGGGGCCTGGGACTTTGGCGGCCATCCGTTCTCTTATGGCCTATTCGGAGCGCCGGTGGTAGGCGCTGAGCTTGCGGGCAGCCGTTCTTCGGTATATCGGTTTCACCTGGATTCGCCGATCCCATTCAC
Organism: Candidatus Sulfotelmatobacter sp.; assembly: GCA_030040725.1. Classification (GTDB taxonomy): domain Bacteria; phylum Acidobacteriota; class Terriglobia; order Terriglobales; family Acidobacteriaceae; genus Sulfotelmatobacter. The sequence goes on from JASHTD010000133.1 coordinate 10,865, forward strand.
CAAGTCTCTGCGTGCGACCATCGAGCATGGCCACGCCAATCACCGCTCCGACAACTTCTTTTCTGTTGCTTACTGGTATCAGAAGGAGCCGCATGCCGCGTTTCCCGGTCTCCCTCCGGTCGAGCAGCGTCTTCCCCGTATTTACCCAGTGGGAGGTCCTGGGAATGCAGCCAGGTGATTGCCGCCGGCTCTTTTTTGTTCTCGTGCTTGCCCAAAAAGTCCATAGTAAACCGTTTCAATTCTAGTGAAAGTCGGGCACGGCTGCGTGTACAATGCAGCGTTCGGGAACGATGCCTGCCGGAAACGGTGAATTTTAGCATCGAGGAATATCCGCTCGTCGGGATCGGGGAGGTGTAGCGTGGTTCTGTTCCATCATGGACGTGGTCAGGCTTGCCAGCTCGGTTTTCGAACACTAGCGTTTTTCGCAGTCCTCTTGCCGGTCGTGCTCTTGGGTCAAGGCTATTTTGGCAGCGTCAGCGGCATGCTCACTGATCCTTCGGGCGCCATTGTGCAAGGCGCCAAGGTAACACTCACAGACGAGCAGAAAGGGTATCAATTCACTACCACCTCCGGCAGCGATGGCCGATACCTGTTCGCTTCCGTTCCGCCGGGGTTATATTCCGTGACCGCCGAGATGAGGGGCTTCGGTAAAACGGTAGAGAATGATGTGCGGTTGAGCGTCAGCGAAAATGCGACAGCGAATCTGGTTTTCAAAGTTGCAGCCGAATCACAAACCGTGAAGGTGGAGGCTCGCTCGACAACCATCGAAACCGAAGACGCCGTTACAGGCCAGGTCGTCGACCGCAGGTTCATCGACAATCTGCCTCTTGTCGACCGCTACGTCCTGGATTTCGCTTATCTGTCTCCCGGTGTTACCGACCAGAGCGACCAGAACCAAATCAGCGACACGGGAACGAATTTCATTTCCAATGGCAGCCGTGGCGCCAGCGCCGACATTTTGATGGACGGCTCCTCGATTACGAATTTTGAACCCAACGGCGGCATCACCCAGGTTACCTACGTTCCATCATCGGAGGCCGTGGAAGAATTCAAAGTCCAGCAATCTAATTTCAGCGCCGAATATGGGTTCTCAGGCGGGTCCATTATCAATATGGTCACGCGCTCGGGCACGAACAAGTTTCACGGCGAAGTCTACGATTTCATCCGCAACACCATCACCGACGCCAACAACTGGTTTAACGACGATGTCACTCCTATTGTTCCGATTCCTCCCGTTCACCGGCACGACTTCGGGGGCACTTTCGGCGGTCCAATTATCAAGAACAAAACCTTTTTCTTCTTTGACTGGGATGGGACGCTCCAGACATACGCAGCAACCTTCCAGGGCGGCGTGCCCAGCGCGGCTGAGCGCACCGGAAATTTCAGCGAACTGTGCGGGGATAACGGCGGCACCTTCAGCGCCAGCGGCCTTTGCAGCGTCACCGCAGGCCAACTTTGGGATCCCTATTCGGGCGTCTATAACTCCAATGATGGCGGGCCGGTGCGCTCGGCCTTCATTCCGTTCAATAACATTGGCCAGTACATCAGCCCTGGCTGTAATCCTGCGACCCTTCCAAAGGGCAGTTCTTGTCCTCCATCCCAGTACGAGCCAACCGCTGGCGTGAAGGGCAATTTAGTTGACCCGGTCGCGCAGAAGATGATGGCTCTTTTTCCCCTTCCCACGCCGGGCTTGCCGAATGCAACGCCATACCTGAACTGGATCGCTTCGGGGGCAGACCGCAGCGACAATGAGCAATTTGATATCAAGATCGACCATCGCTTCAACGAAAAAAACCTGCTCAGCGGAAAGTACTCGCAGCAATGGAGCAGCTTTACCCCCTACAATTGTTTCAAGACCTTCATCGATCCCTGTGGCAGCGGGGCCAACGGAGGCAACTCGCACCTGTTTGCGCTTAATGATGTCTACACTTTCAGTCCTACTTTGCTGTTGACGACCACGCTAGGTTTCACCCGCGGCACAGAACTGATTTATGCGTACAATTCCAGCCTGAATCCCGATCC
>JASHTD010000612.1 GCA_030040725.1 Candidatus Sulfotelmatobacter sp.
AAAGGCGACGATGGGAACTAGAGGAAACACGCTACCCGTTCCTTCAGGAACCCCCAGGAAGCGGCTTCCGTGTCCGTTTTGGAAAACGAAAACCAATGCTCCGAAAGACGCCGCTACCGAGATTAGGTTTAGTGCGATGGCCTTCAGGGCGACGAAGATAGATCGGAATCCAAGGAGTAGCGCGAAGAGCGTCCCACCCACGATAAGTGCCGTAACCGAAGGAAAGCGGTCTCTAATAATCGTTTCATAATCGGCGTTGAGTGCCGGGATGCCCCCAACGAGAAGCGTCGCGTCAGGAACTCCGGTGAGAGCGAGCGCGCCAGTCTTGCGAAGCTCGCGCACCCAGTCAACCTGATCGCGCAGCGAGACCGAACTCGCAGGTAAGACCTCAATCAGCGCCGCTTTCCCGTCACTACTCAGAAACGTTCGGTGCGTCTCCCGCGAGAGGTCACGGAGGGATGACCGGTTGCTCTCTGCAATCGTAGTGATAGAAATTACCCGGCCAGCGCGAGGGTCGCTGGCGAGGCGCTTGGTGACATGATCAAGCGCATTCCACCCGCCGTCGGTCTGCGCGATGGAGTCGCTTGGAAGCTCGATGATGATGCGCAACGCTTCGACCACGCCTTCCCGATCCATCGCTCTCAGGGTGTGGAGGGCACGGACTGATTCCGCCGTCTGCGGTAGCCAATCTCCCTGGGGGATACTCGTATCCAGTCGTCTGATCTGCCAGGCAAGCAGAAGCAAAGGAGTGCCTGCAACAAAGAGGGCAAGCCAGGGATGCGCGACAATCACCTTCCCCCATCGCCGCCAGCGCCTTCCCGTATTCGCGGCCCGATCCCCATCCAACTTTGGAGTAAAGGGCATTCGGCCAAGATTAATCCGCGGACCGAGCAACGCCAGCACTGCGGGAACGAGAGTATTCGTAAGCAATACACTCATCCCTGCCACCAGGACTCCCGCGATACCGATAGAACGGATTTCGCTGATCGGAACCGTCAAGAGGGCTAGAAATCCGATGGCTACCGTCGATGCTGAAACCAAGAGCGTGCGGCCTGCCTGACGCGCGGCGATGAGCGAAGCGGCAGGCCCATCGTTCCCGCAGGAAATCGCTTCCCGGAAGCGGCTGACCATGAGGAGCGCATAGTCGATGCCCAAGCCCAGGCCAAGCATGGTGGCCAAATTCTGAACCAAAATGGATAGGTGCCAGCGCTGAGCGAGAAAGCCCGTAATCGCCAGAGTGGTTGCGATGGCAAGCTGGCCAACTGCTAATGGAATCAAGGCAGCAATCAGGCTCCCGAAAGCCACCAGCAGAAGTGCGAGGGTCGCGGGGATCACCAGACTTTCGCCGCGTTCCACATCATCGGCGCTGGCTTTCCTGATGTCAAAATTCAGTGGAATCTCTCCTGTGAGTTCGAGCTTAACCGCCCGATAACGACCGCGTAGTTGATTTTCAAGCGAGCTTCCCAGTTGGTGAAGCTTCGGAACAAGCAACTCCACGGGGCCGTCGGCCGACATAAGTCCCACGATCACAAACGTCCCCCCTCCCCGGCCCAGAAAGATGGGATCGCGCGAGTCGAGATAGGAAACCACTCCCGAAACTCCGGGTTCGTCTCTCAGTGCGGTCACGATGGTTTCCAGAGCTTGGCCGCCTGCCTCCGAATCCACAGGCGGGAGTCCCCGGATCGCCAGAACCACCTGGTCCACGAACGGCGAGCGAAAACGATTGGCTAGTTCCTGCTGGACGGTTGCAGCCTGGCTACCCTCGACGCGGGTCGCCGTCTCCAAATGACGCTCGGGGTGGAAAGAGAATGGAAAAAGTGCAATGACTGCAGCGAGAACGATCCCGGGAAGCCAAAAATGGCGCAGATGCATCGCACTCATCATGTCACAACACGCGTCGTCACTGAAACTTTCTGCGAGCACACGCTTGCAGAGGAATCACATAAGTAGCTATCCGAATCTGCTAAACTTTCGCCATCGGCTTAGGAAAATCAATTCGTTTCTTACTGTCGTTCGCACTGCTTGCCGCCCTCTGGCCTGCAATGGCCCAAGTCGCCGTGCCAGACCCTCGCATTGGCTCCTGGACGCTCATCTCAGCGCAATCCAGCCTCGATCCTCCGAACCGGCTCTCCATTGCACATCTGCATGAGGCAGTGCATGTCGTCATGTCGGGCGAAAAACATTTCGATTTCACTGCGGCTCGGAACGGACACGATTCGCCCGCACCGGGCAATCTGGGCTTCAATCAAATTGTTCTGCACCGGATTGATAAGAGGCAGGCTGAGGTCACGGAGAAAAAGGACGGAACGGTTGTGGCCACGGTTCGCGAACAACTTTCGAAGGATGGAAAGGAGCTAACGTCCACGACTGCGACCGCCGGCCACGCCGATCAGATCACCGTCTGGACGCGGCGCGGAGGCGCGAAGGTCGCCAACGACCTGTTCGTCGGCGAGTGGACACAAGATCTCAGCAAGACCCGTTTGCGCCAAGGTTTGGTGCTCAAGATCGAAGCGGACGGAAACGGTGGGGTCCGTTTTCTGGGTGACTACAGCTATACTGCCCATTTTGATGGGAAGCAATACGATCTGAAAAATTCGCGCAACGACACTGTGACGCTTGCGCTTGTCGACTCCCACACGGTGGATGCAGTTTACCGGCGGGATGAGCAAGTCACTCAAACGGATCGCTGGGTGGTTTCCGCGGATGGGCAGCAGATGACGCTATCCGCCACGGGCACGTTGGAATCGGGCCAGAGGCTGACGGAAAAGCTCGTGTTTAAGAAGTAGCGGAAGAATGTATCTGTGCAGTCCAGAAGTCCTGCAGCGATTGCTCTGGGGGCGATGAGCCTAATCTGGATGCTGGCGCCAACTATCGAGTTTCGGTGCGGGGCCTCCGCCTTCATCGCCGGCTGGAAGAGCCACAGAGGCGTTCGGATAACGGTTCGGCCGAGTGACGATCAGGGGTTTGGTTCAGCGCATGATACGATCCCTTGTGAGACGAATCAGCGCTTTCTTGCGGCTTCTCAGTGCGCTTCTGCTCGCCTTGCTAGTGTTCCAAGCCTGCAACGCGATTAATCCGTTTTGCGGAAGTGCTCGGCCATCCCCGACCATTGGGTCTCTTTCTGTCAGCACGATTACGTTCGCTGAAGTTCAGCAGGGCTTTGTTCTCACTGTGACTGGTAGTCAGTTTGTTTCGTCTTCTGTTGGGGTCATCAACGGGACGAAGCTAAGCACCTTGGTGACCAGCAGTACGCAGTTACAGGTCACGATTACTACCACAGTGATCTCCGCTCCTGGAACAGCAAACATAACGGTCGACACTCCGGGCGGGAACTCGGGCGATGTTGGCTGTACGAGCGGTGGGACGAGCAGGGCCCTCGTGTTGACCATCACTTAGGAGCAGTGCCTCGGTCCCTCCAGCGATTACGCAAACCGCTTAGGCAGCAACCGCATCGAAGGACAGTGCCGCCTTTTTCTCTATGGGCGTTGGGCACATGAGGTGACGGTTTTGCGGTCCCGCATTCTCGCCATTCTGCTCGCTTCCATTTGTATTCTTTCCGGCGTTGCGGCGTTAGCGTCTCAGGTCGCGGTCCGCTACAGGGAAGGCTCGATTCACGGCTTTCTGGTGCTGAGCACGCTGGATGGCGTGGCGATCGCCGCCGGCGACTTAACCCAAACCACTCGCGGCGATCAAGTCACAACTCAGATCGCATTCCGCTTCAAAGACGGCTCGCGGCAAGAGGAAACCACAGTTTTTTCGCAGCGCGGCAACTTCCGGCTCATCTCCTATCACATGGTGCAAAAGGGACCCGCGTTCAAGAACGCAAGCGATCTCTGGGTTAGCTGCGCAACGGGACAGGTCACGGTTCGCTACACCGACAAGGATGGCAAAGAGAAGGTAGAGAATGAGCATCTCGCGCTGCCGCCCGATTTAGGCAACGGTCTGATTCCCATACTCCTGATGAACATCCCCTCCGGCACGCAGCAGATCGAAATCCCCATGGTGGTGGCTGCGCCGAAGCCGAGGCTGGTGAAGATCGTGGTGAACGCAGAGGGGACGGAGCCTTTTTCCCTCGGAGGGTTCAGCCGCGAGGCCGTGCACTATGTCGGAAAGATTGACCTTGGCGGCGTCGCCGGCGTGGTGGCGCCGATAGTAGGAAAACAACCGCCGGATGCGCAGATTTGGATGCTTCGCGGCGAAGCCCCCATCGTTCTAAGGTCCGAGACACTGTCTTACGCGGGAGGGCCAATTTGGCGCACGGAACTGGCCTCGCCGGATTGGCTGGGGACATCTGCCGCAGGCTCAAAAAGAGAAAGCGGTACCAAACATTAGCTCACAGCTGCTCCGAGGCTTCGACCTTCGGGATCTCCGCGACGCACTCAGGTTCTCCAGCAGAGGCCATGCATTGGAGGCAATCCGCACCGCAATCGATACCTCTCCGATGGGTCGCGATGGTGAGTTCGCGCTCGCGGATCGGTGACACCCCGGTGACCTCGCGAGCCGCGACCGAAATGATCCCCTTGCGATACATAAACTTCAGAATGCCGTTGACCGTATCTTCCAGAGACGGGTCCGGTTTGCCCCACATGGAGGCATCCCGCGCCATTTGATAGGAAGAGTTGTCATAGCGTTTAAACTCCATCGCGGAAATGTTATCGACAGAGCCCACCAGAAAATCCAGCAGGGGAAAAAGAAGATCTTCCTTCCGGCATCTCCGAATCAGCTCGGGGACGAAATCGGGAAGGCTGAATCTTTCGAATTGCCGGCCTGTCGCTTTGGTAATGAGCCCGGTAATATCCATCATGTTCGAATAATCGTCGCGAACGACATGATAGGTCTTATTTGCTGTACCGGGAGTGGTGGAGATCGCAACAATATTGTTCGCGACAATGTCGGCCGGAACAAAGCTGACCTGGTTGAGAGTATCCACGCCAATACCGTGATTCACCATAAAGGCAACCAGGCGGACCGCGATATCGAAGTTGTTGCCTCCACCGGTGACGGAAGGGCTCACCAGAGCCGGCCGGAAAATCCGCGCGGAAAGTCCCCGGCTGCGCGCGTCAACCACCACCTGTTCTGCTACCCATTTTGTTTGACTGTAACCAAAATCGAGAAGCTCCATGTTCTCGTTCAGGTCAGTCTCATACAAGACTGATTTAACCGCCCAGCCAAACACGAAGGTAGTCGATACATAATTGAGTTCTTTGGGCCTTCCCTCGAACGCTAACCTTACGACCTCATTGGTTCCCAGCACGTTCGCATCACGCATCAGGTCGTAGTTGAAGAGGTAGTTCACGGTTGCACCGTTATGGAACACGGTGTCGATTTCACTCGCGAGGAAATCCCACACGTCCTGCATCAGGCCAAGCTTTGGCTGCGCCAGATCACCGGAGATTGGCGTCACGCGGGCCTCGAACATCTCCATCAGCCCCGCACCGCTGGGTCCCATTGACTCCATCGCAGATCTCAGTCGCTGCCTGCCCTGCTTTTCGTCGGAAGATCTGACGAGGACGTAGATCTTCGCCCGAGTCTGTTCGAGCAAGCTTCTAATGAGGAATGGCCCTATGAAGCCGGTTCCGCCAGTGAGAAGCACATGGTTCAGCACCGGTATCTCCGGCATTGGCGAAGGCGCCGAAGGCTCGAAGACGAGCTTCCGATCATTGCTCATCATCTGCTTCTCAGCGGCGCACTGCTCTTCACGGAAAGCCGCAAGGGAATGGCGCAGATGAACCAGTGCATCTTCGGGAGCGCGCTCCAGTTGTTCGGCTAGTCCAAACAGCTCGGCTACACTGACACGCTGAATGACGCCAATATCCACCTGCCTTGCCAGCAACTCGGCGCCTTTGTCTTTCAGGAGTTCCTTGAGCTCATGCGTAAAGACAACGAGATCCAGGGAATCCAGGCCGGCTTCGACGAGGTTGTAGGATTCCAGACCTGTCAGGTTGTACCTGGCTTTCAATTCGGCGAAAGAAGAATGTATGTCGGAATGGGCCTTGCCGGCGTCCTTCTCCCGCGAAAAGTCGGAGAGAACAGTGAACTGACCTTGCTGCCACATCTGCTTGGTCTTATGGCGCATGATCTTCCCCGAACTTGTTCTCGGAATCGCACGAGGAGCGATGAAGGAAATCATCGCCACTTCAACGTTGAGATAACTGCGGACCGCAGCGGCAATCTTTCGTGCCTCTGGAAGCGCCTTAGGATTCTTGACTTCGGCAACGATTGCCAGCGCAGGTTCGCTGTCTTCCTGAATCTGAAATGCGGCGACGCAATTGTGCCGGATCAGATTGGACGATTTCTCCACGACGTTCTCGATGTCTTGCGGGTAATAGTTCTGCCCGCGGAGAATAATCATGTCCTTGATGCGGCCGCAGACGTAGAGTTCGCCTTTGTGGATGAATCCCTGGTCGCCGGTCCGAAGGTAACCGTCATCATAGGGAGTATCATCCACAACCCGCGCACGAAACTGCTTCAGAGTTAATTCAGGATTATTCCAGTAACCCTGGCACTTACCGCTTCCGGCGACCCAAATTTCGCCAATGCGCTCTGCCTTAAGAGGGAAATGTCCCTCCGGATCCACGATCTTAACGTCGAGACCCGGGAGCGGGATTCCGCAACTGACAATCTGCGTGGCGCAGTCGATTTCTGAGACCTCGGTAGTCATGCGGGCCTTCCCCAGCGCCAGCGCACGCTTGTTGACAGAAACGATGTTGCGGCCGCCCAGCGATACCGCCAAAGTATTCTCGGCCAGCCCGTAGGCGACGTGGAAACTCTCGGACTTGAGTCCATAGGGCTGAAACGCTTCCAGAAACCTGGTGTAGGTATCGGGTTTTACGGGTTCTGCGGCGCACATCAATACGCGAAGTGAGCCGAGATCACAAGCCTCCAGGCTTTCCTTGGAAAGCCTCCCAGCGCGCAAGCAATAGTCGTATGCGAAGTTGGGGGCAGCCGCCGCAGTGGCGTGGTAGGTCGTTATCGCATTGAACCACAGGATCGGACGCTGGATGAAATCCATAGGGGCGAATCCGTACGTCGTGCCACCTTTTAGTGCGGGATACAGGTAGCACCCGATCAGCCCCATATCGTGATACTGCGGAAGCCAGGAAACGACGACCGGCGCCGGATGATCGATCACGAGCTCATAGGTATTCAGGATGTTCTCGTGCGTGACCATTACGCCCTTGGGTTCCATCGTCGAACCCGACGTGTACTGGAGAAATAAGATGTTCGAAGGCTCGGCAGGTGGTTGGTCAGAAATCGGGTCCACGAAATCCTCCGTGACAATCCACGGAAGGCCGGAAATGTAATCTACATCAACGCCCGAGGCGGAGACTCCACGGCGGGCGAGATTCGTCTTGAGAGATGCGTGGTAATCTCTGCTGGTTAAGATTCCCGCAGCCTGGCAATCCTTTGCGATGTGGACCGTCTTGTACAGGGCGCTCTGGAAGCCCCGAGAACTAGGGGGATAGACCGGCACGGGGATCAATCCGGCGCGCACGCAACCAAAAAATGCGCAGATCATTTCGAGACCCGGCGGGTAGGCAAGCAGGAGCCGATCACCCGCCGCGAAACGACCCCCTTTCCGCAGATGTCCGGCGATGGCTTGCGCTCGGCGGAGAAATGACGCGTAGGTGTAGGATTCGACCGGATCGCCATTTACGTCGAGATACGAATAAAGTAGCTTGTTCGGATGTTCGTCTGCCAGCCTATCCAGGTGGTCCAGAATTGACGCCGTCATCAATCAGCGATCCTCCAAGATCGAATAGAACGCAAGTCAGTAAAACGAAACATCCCTCGCCGACGAAGCGAGCGGGACATGATTGAGTCTCAACGCGCAGACCCAGCTGTGGGGTGAATATGAGACTGTACGCCTTTTTTTTCTTAGGATAAAGCGCCAATCCACTAGCTCGGGTACCGGCGTGCCCGACTTTGCCGCGTAGAGCGCGAGACCGGTGGAGCAACGCCAGGCGGCCCCACGCAAGAGATCCCGTTTGTCAGGGTTCATTGGTTGGTATATTAGCAAAGCACTCGGACAATGCCAGCCCATCGCTTCCTGCATGAAGCGCCGCGCTTAGGTTTTGTCCGTTCCGAATTTTATTGAGTGCCTTTGGGGCTGGCAACAAAATATTTCTGGGATACTGTCAACTCCGCGGCAACAATCTGCCCGCGGGTCAGGGCCCAGTGATGTAACTTGTGGAACCTGCCGGGTCCAATTTACCATGACCGCGGAGGCGCGCCGATGATGTTTGAGACCGAAGGGGCGATTTCTCAAGAGCCGGAGATATCGGATCTTGTACCATCGGAAACCTCTGCGTCGCCGTCGAACGAGCCGGTCGCTGGTTCCTCCTTCCCGAAAGTCTTACGTAGCCGCTTGGATAGTTTTTTTTCCGATCAGAACATTTCCCCTAAAGCGGACCTTACAATGCGGGTCAAGATCGCCGCGGGTCTGGCAGTCCTCGCGGGGAGCTGGATCGCTCTGTGTGTGCTCAACCCCGGTTCATGGAAGTTTGTGGCCCTCTATCTTTTAGGCGGGATCGCGCAGACGTTCCTATTGCTGAACATCGCCCATGACAGCAATCACAACGCCATCTCGGCCAGATCGCTCGTAAACAAAACGCTGAACTATGTCTTTGATTTGTGCGGAATCAGTTCGTACATGTGGCGCATCCTCCATCATCGGGGCCATCACTCCTGCATCAATCTCCATGGCGAAGATGACGCGCTTTCGGGACGCGGCATCTTTCGCTTTACGCCTTATGAATCAAGGTTGCCGTGGCACCGGTTCCAGCACATTTATGCGCTGTTCGTTTACGCGCTCTTCTCTCTCGATTACGTGTTTTTCAGGGACTTCCAATGCTTTTTCTGTCCGACCCACGAATATCTGAGACGTACCAGACATCCTCTGAGGGAATACGCGATTCTCTTCGCCGGCAAGGGGTTCTACCTTACTTATATGTTGGTTTTGCCAGTGATGGTGCTGGGAAAATCGCCTCTGCTGGTTGCCGGTGCGTTCCTCCTGGTCAATTTGGTCGTCGGTTTAACCGTAACGCTCGTATTCCAGTCGACGCACACCATCGATAGCACCTATTTCCCCTCGGACCGTGGTGAGTTTGACAACGGCGTCTATCACATCTTCGCGACAACGGCCGATTATGCAACCGAAAACCCGCTGGTCGGTTGGCTGGTGGGCGGGCTGAATCATCACATCGTCCACCACTTGTGCCCTTTTGTGTGCCATACCCACTATGCTCCGCTGACCAGGATCGTGAAGGAGACTGCCGAAGAGTTTGGGGTTTCCTATCGGCAGAACCCCACCATGGCCGGGGCAATCCGGCATCATCTGATACTCTTGAAGCAACTGGGGAACGAAAACTGATTCTGAGCGTTTTATCTTTTGCACATGGCCCAGTCACCACCTCCTACAAGTGATGTGAAAACTCCTCCGGTTCGGGGCAAATTATCAGCGCGGCTGGGTATGAGTTCATCGATGCCTGTCCCCGCTGTTTCCCGGTTTCGCTGCTTCGCGGATTCCCGCGAAATGGCGCAAAATCCCGTGCAGGTTTTGTCCAGGTACAACGAAACCTTCGGCGACACATTCCGGATCCACATCGGTGGCCTGAAGGAGGCGATGGTCACCATCGATCCCGCTGTCATTCAGCACGTGTTGAAGACCAATGCGGAAAACTACCAAAAATCTGAAATTCAGGTAAGGCGAATGGGGCACTTTCTGGGGAAAGGCCTTCTCACGACCCATGGGGAAGCCTGGCGCACGCAGCGGCGTCTGATCCAGACAGGCTTCGATAAAAAGCAACTCGAGGCGCTGTCCTCGATCATGCGGGACTCTCTCGCAGAGTCGCTGCAGGATTTCGACAGACACGTCCGTGTTGGCCCCGTCGATATCTATCCCCACCTGATGAAGATTACCTTCGCCATGGTTGCGCGATCGCTATTTGGCGCGCGGTTGAAGGATGAAGACATCGACCTTGTCAGCCATACCATCTGCACCGTCCAGGAATTCATTGTTCGGCAAACCCTTCAGCCCTATATGAATCCCTGGTTCGCTGTCTCGGGCAAACTGCGCAAACACGAAGACATGCGAACCCGCGCGGACGCGGTGCTGCTCGCATACATCAAGAAACGCCGCAACGGCCCGCCCGGCCATGATCTGCTGCAGACTTTGATGGATGCGCGTTACAGCGATGGCAAAGGCATGAGCGATGAACTCATCCTGAGCGAGAGCATGCAACTTCTGGTTGCCGGCCATGAAACATCCTCCAATGCGCTATCGTGGCTTCTTTATCTTTTGAGCTCGCGTCCGGACTGTATCGAAAGAGTACGGCAGGAGTTTGATACGGTGCTCGGCGAAGCGCCTCTCGGCTACAGCGATGTCCCCAAATTTGAATTTGCGACGCAGGTAATTTGTGAGGCACTCCGCCTCTACCCGCCGTTTTGGATGATCGACCGCATGGCCGTCGCAGATGACCGCGTAGGCGACATCGCCATACCGCGCGGATCAATGGTCATTGTGTATGTGTATGGTGCGCATCATGCTCCGCGCTATTGGGAAAATCCGGAGAATTTCGATACCGAGCGTTTCGCCAAAGAAAACGAGAAGCTGCGCACACCCTTCACCTATCTTCCCTTCGGAGCGGGCCCGCGAGGCTGTATCGGCGGAAATTATGCCATGCTGCAGATCCTTATGATTTTGCGCGACCTGCTCCGAACCTACGATTTTCAGTTGGCTTCGGGCCAAGTAATCGAAGCTCGCCCGATGGTCATCCTCCGGCCGAAACACGGGATCCGCATGACGTTCACCAAGACCATCGCGCCGGCCCCGTGCATCGCATAAGACGCCATCCGAACTGAAACGAAACTTGAGTTGTAAACCGCAAGACATTGAGACCGTAGATGTTGGAAAGCTACTTCCACCAGCCCAGAGTTGCGTCGAGCCTTCCGGCTTGCTTGCGTTCGGAGTTCTCTGCAACCGACGCCTCACTCATACGCGGCTTCGTTTCCGCTACATCTGCGAGCGAGCTCCATCCTGATGCACGTAGCGGATAACTTCCACCTCGGACATCGCAATCAGTCCCTCATCCACCATCTGGTCCAACGCGGGAAGCAGAGCGCTGATCTTGTCCTCGGTATCGATGACCGCAACCATAATTGGCGCGTCGGAAGAACCCCGGAGGAGATGTCGTCTGCGGATCAGCGTACTCGCACCGTATCCTTCAATGCCGCGCAACACTGTGGCCCCGGCGATATCCAGCTCGCGGCACTTCATTACGATCGCTTCATACAGCGGCTTTCCCTGCCATTTGTCATCTTCTCCAAAATGGATGCGCAGCATTTTTGCTTTTCCTTCCAGTTTCATATCCGCGTCTCCTGGCGCCGCTCACCTTTCTGATAATTGTGCGCGTACTTTACGATATCGACATTCGAAAGAACAACCAGGCCCTGCTGCACCATCTGATCAAGCGCGGGTATGAAGGCCTGCAGCTTCTCTTCAGTCTCTACAACGGACAACACGATGGGACGGTCATGCGAGAGGCTGAGCTTGGCATCTTTGTGAATGCGCCGGTTGGCGCCATAGCCCAGGATGCCACGGTAGACGGTCACGCCGGCGATATCGTGGGCACGGAGCCCGCTGACAATGGCTTCATACAAGGGCCTTCCGTTCCATTTATCGTTTTCGCCGACGTAGATCCGCATCAGCTTGGCCTTGCCCTCCCGCTTCAACGGCGGACCCTCAGGTCCAGTGCCTTTTTGTTTCTGTTCCGCGGGCTTCACGATCGTTGTGTCGTGCATTTCAATCAGGCCAGTCCCTACGATTGCCTGCAACTTGGGAAGCAGCTCTTCCACTTTCTCTGCGGTCTCAATGAACTCGACCTTGACCGGCAGTTTGGTCGCCAGATCCACCAGGCGGTCCGTATGAAGGTGACGATCCGCACCGAATCCAGCGATCCCGCGGGTTACGGTCGCTCCCGAGACACCGTGGAAAAATAAGAAATCCAGAATCGTGGCATAGGCGGAAGCCCCGTGATACTGCTGGTCTTCCGCTACGTAAATGCCTACTTTCTTACCTGGCCCCGGTGTGAGCACGATTCCCTCCTGGCATTTGAATCCACGTTGAAATTAGAGATTACGCCGCGCTTTGCTTTCATGCGATCGCCCTTCCGGCCACCATGCCACCCCACACCGCGATGAAGCCGACAACGACACTCACCGCAACATAGAGAAGCCCCAACCCAAGCTGGCCGTCCTGGATGCTCCGGAACGTCTCGAATTCAAAACTAGAAAATGTTGTGTAGCCCCCGATAAATCCAATCGGGATCAGATACCGCCAGTTCGGGCTCCATTGCGTTCTTTCTGTCAAAATGGCGTAGACCAGCCCGATCAAAAAAGATCCGGTGACATTAATCACCAGCGTGCCATAGGGAAATCGAGTGCCCATGCGCTCGCCTATATAGCTGCCCAGCCAGAAACGCAGAATCGATCCGAGAGCGCCTCCCACGCCGACCATCACATATTTCAGCAAGCGATCTTGCTCCTTTCCATTGGACGATGACTCCCACGCAAATCACAAGTCTTTTTCTGTACGGAGCGCGATTGGCGCACCGAGGCGCATCGAGGCGAGCCTCATGTTCTGCATGAAGTACATCAGTTGATTTTGCGGAATCTGTGCCGGTATATGACTCCGCGACAAGAAACCGCTTGTCAGGAGTCATCAGCTGCACCCGGCTAAAAGAATGGGAACAGCGGTTTCGGTGAACTCCTTCACCGCTGATAACAGCTCAAGTACAGCAGAGACTACAGACGAAGTCAACGGGATTTGGTCCCATGTGTCCGTCCTGACGTTACGACGGTTTCACAAGCCTCAGACGACCTGGAGGTCCTGTTTTCACTCCCCGTAGATTTAGTTGATCGTACCTGAAATCGTTTTATACTGACCGCGACAGCCCCATGTCCAGACCGACCCGAAAACGATATACAGATTGAGATTCTCCTCTGCGGAATCTGGGAGGAGGGGTTCCGCCTGCGCGCTGGCGAGAGCAGCAGCGAGTGCAGCATCGTAAAGGTCTTATCAATTAATAAAGAATCTGAAAGGATCAAGCAATGCAGAGACGCAAACTGGGAAAAAGCAATCTTGAGGTCTCCGCTATCGGGCTCGGCTGCATGGGAATGAGCTTCGGTTTCGGCCCACCCAAAGATAAACCGGAGATGATTTCGCTGATTCGTAAAGCAGTCGGAATGGGCGTTACGTTCTTCGATACCGCTGAAGTTTACGGCCCATTCATCAATGAAGAACTCGTTGGCGAGGCTCTCGCTCCTTTTCGCCAGCAAGTGAAGATCGCCACCAAGTTCGGATTCAAGGTCGATCCGGCGACCGGCAAACAAGCCGGGCTCGACAGCCGGCCGCAGCATATTAAAGAGGTTGCGGAAGCTTCGCTCAAGCGCCTCAAAACCGATGTGATCGATTTGTTCTACCAGCATCGCGTGGATTCGGATGTCCCAATCGAGGACGTCGCCGGAGCGGTGAAAGACTTGATCGGGCAAGGAAAAGTGAAACACTTTGGACTCTCGGAAGCAGGCGTGAAGACCATCCGCCGGGCCCATGCGGTTCAGCCGGTCACGGCATTGCAGAGTGAATATTCGCTGTGGTGGAGAGAGCCGGAAGCGGAAGTGATTCCCACGCTCGAAGAACTGGGGATCGGATTCGTTCCCTTCAGCCCACTGGGAAAGGGCTTTCTTACCGGAGCGATCAAGCAGGATACGAAATTCGA